>NZ_JAVIJB010000139.1:0-607 GCF_033977165.1 Mesorhizobium captivum | reverse complement strand
TCGCGCTGCGGCATCTCGATGAAGGGCATCGACATCGTCGTGCGCGGCAATATCGGCCATATGTCGGCCTTCATGGCGCAGTCCGGCAATCTGGTGGTGCTGGGCGATGCCGGCGATGCGCTGGGCGATTCGATCTACGAGGCGCGGCTCTTCGTGCGCGGCAAGGTCAAGAGCCTGGGCGCCGACTGCATCGCCAAGGAGATGCGGCCCGAGCATGTCGAACTGCTGCAGGGCCTGCTCGACCGTGCCGGTATCAAGGATGCCAAGCCGGAAGAGTTCACCCGCTACGGCTCGGCCCGTACGCTCTACAACTTCAACATCGACAACGCCGACGCATACTGAGGACGACCATGAGCTACCACAATCCTCCAACGACGCCGCGCAAGTCAGCGACCTTCGACGATTACACGCTTTCCGAGATCCGCCGCGCGGCAGCGACCGGCATTTATGACATCCGCGGCGCCGGCTCCAAGCGCAAGGTTCCGCATTTCGATGACCTGCTCTTCCTCGGCGCCTCGATCTCGCGCTATCCGCTGGAAGGCTATCGCGAGCGTTGCGGCACCAATGTAGTGCTGGGCTCCCGTCATGCCAGGAAGCCGATCGAGCT
>NZ_JAVIJB010000138.1:0-614 GCF_033977165.1 Mesorhizobium captivum | reverse complement strand
GGCGTCGGCGTCAACCGTCCGGGCGCCTTCGGCGAGTACATGGCGATCCCGCAGCACAATGTCGTGCCCATCCCCGACGACGTGCCCGACGAGATCGCCGCGATCTTCGATCCATTGGGCAATGCCGTCCACACGGCATTGTCCTTCGATTTGGTCGGCGAGGACGTGCTGGTCACCGGAGCCGGACCGATCGGCATCATGGGCGCGCTCGTGGCGCAGTGCGTCGGCGCGCGCAAAGTCGTCATCACCGACATCAATCCGGTCAGGCTGGATCTGGCGCGCAAGCTAGGCGTCCAGCATGTCGTCGACGCCTCGAAGGAGAAGCTGCGCGACGTGATGCCGTCGATCGGCATGACCGAGGGTTTTGACGTCGGGCTTGAGATGTCGGGCGCAGCCCCCGCCTTCCGCGACATGATCGACACCATGAACAATGGCGGCAAGATCGCCATCCTCGGTATCGCGCCGACCGGCTTCGAGATCGACTGGAACAAGGTCATCTTCAAGATGCTGCATCTCAAAGGCATCTACGGCCGCGAGATGTTCGAGACCTGGTACAAGATGATCGCGCTCGTACAGGGCCCGCTCGATGTTTCGGGCCTGATCACCCATCGCAT
>NZ_JAVIJB010000137.1:0-623 GCF_033977165.1 Mesorhizobium captivum | reverse complement strand
CGGACCGCAGCGACGGCCGGAGAGCGCTCATCTTTGGGGTTGACGGCAAGCACAACGGAACGGGTAATGATCGGATCGATGATCTTAACGGTGCGGACCTGACCTTGAGTCGCCTCTTTCTGAATGGCCGAAGGCGTAAGGATGGAATACGCCTTTCCTTCCATAACCATGTTGATAATCGTCGAAAGGGAGTCGACCTCGAATCTGACGTCCAGAACACAACCGTGCTGGGCAACGACATCCGCAACTGAACGTCTGACATTGTTGTTGCGCATGGGGACCGCCAGCGGAAATGCGTGCAGGTCGGCGAGCGGTATCGAATCTTCGAAGGGCGGCTCACCCGGCGGCACCACCAGGCAAAACTCTTCGCGAGCCAGCACCGTCATTTGCCCCACGCTCTCGGCAGTGCGGTACAGGACTGCCAGATTGAAACGGCCAGCAGCCATCCACTCCTCTAGCGGTCCCGTCATGCCCTCGATCATCTTAAGTGAGATCCTCGGCAATTCGCTTCTTACCGATTCAAGCAGGGGACCGCTAAGGACGCGAGCGGCTCCGGACGGAATGCCGATGGTCACCTCTCCGCAGGGAGCGGCCACCGAGTTGGTCAGTTCAGCTTCGGTGAG
>NZ_JAVIJB010000136.1:0-659 GCF_033977165.1 Mesorhizobium captivum | reverse complement strand
CCTCGTCGCCGACCGCCAGGCCTTGCTGGACCGCCTCAGGCCGCTTATCGGCTCCGGTCCATGAAGCGACTCGGATCTGCAGCGGCGGCACGACGATGAAGATCAGCATGCCCCACAGGAAGACGATGGCCACGGCTACCGCGGCAATCGCACCGGGGCTTGGTAAAGACGACAAACAGCAGGGCCATGGCGAGGAGCGTGGCGATCACACGTCGGCATCAGCTTCCAGTCTGCCGCCGATGATGTTGCCGATGGTCATGCCGGCGCCGAACAAGAGCAGCACCCAGGTCACGGTCGCCGTCGACAGGCCGGAAACGTCGATCCGATACGGCTTGATGTAGGTGAAGACGGCGAAGAGGCTGGCCGAGGCCAGCGAGGCGATCGCGCTGACGAAATGTTGGCGAGAACTTCGGCGGTTTTTTTCGCCACTAGCCGTTGGCCACGGCCTCACATGCCTGCGCCCGCGAGCGCCAATGGCCGGCACGCGGCTGAGCGATCTCATACGCATCGCATGTCTGCGCCACATGCTGGCCTCTGATGCCATACTGCCTTGCGATTTCGGTCATCGGTTTCGACCAGACCAGATCGTAGGGCTCGGCCCGCGTCATTCTCAGCACGTATCTTCCTCTCGTATCAATCGCCAGCAACGTGAGCCAGCC
>NZ_JAVIJB010000135.1:0-669 GCF_033977165.1 Mesorhizobium captivum | reverse complement strand
GCTTTTTGACCAGCAGAGGCCGACATCAGCCCCGCAGTCGGTTTTGCAGTGCCTGCCGATCAACGGCAAGATAGTCGAGGTGCAGCCTGGCTGGCTGCCGCCTTTGCCCCAGTCGTCCGACCAGCGCCCTCGTGCCGTCAAGCACAAAGACGCCGCAATCGTAGCCGTTCTGCTGCTGGGTGATACGGGTGGGCTCCAGGTGGGCTCCCAGCCGTCGTGCGAGCTGTGCCGCGGGCTGGGCGTTGAGCCGCCCGGCGGAGTCGTAATGATAGGCAACCGGCCTTTCCCGCTCGCGTCGATCAACCATAAGCAGCGACCAGTGGCTGCCGCGGCGTTCGGGATCGGTAGCGCTGGCATCGTTGACAGGCAGGAACATGAAGTCGGCAATGTCGTTGCCATTGCGATCATAGACGATGCGCTGGAAAGCCCTGAGCGCGGCATTGTCGGAGCCCAGGCGCAGATGGTAGTGGGCTATCAGCGGGTCGACGAGCCGCGTTCGGGCGGCGAGATCTGGATTTTCCCTCTGCAGCTCCTGCGCCAGAAGTTCGTAATCTCTCTGGATATGCTCATCGTTCAGCCATTCCGTGGCGCCTAGTGCCAGCCCGCTGCGGTCGTGAGACAAGGCTCGCGGATCGAGCGCCTCAACCTGAGCGTCGGAGGCTGTACCTG
>NZ_JAVIJB010000134.1:0-692 GCF_033977165.1 Mesorhizobium captivum | reverse complement strand
GTGATGCCCGCGGGGTCCTTGCCTTCATGCCAGTCGTCATAGGCGCCGGCGGTGGCGCCGAGCTTTTGGTATTCTTCCTCCCAGCGCGGATCGTTGTCGCCGAGCGCGACAAGCGCGGCGGTGCCGATCGAGACCGCGTCGACGCCGAGCGCCAGGGCCTTCGCGACATCGGCGCCGTTGCGGATACCGCCGGAGACGATCAATTGCACCTTGCGGTGCATGCCGAGGTCCTGCAGCGCCTTCACCGCCGGCCTGATGCAGGCGAGCGTCGGCTGGCCGACATGCTCGATGAACACTTCCTGCGTGGCGGCGGTGCCGCCCTGCATGCCATCAAGCACCACGACGTCGGCGCCGGCCTTCACGGCAAGCGCGGTGTCGTAATAGGGGCGGGCGCCGCCGACCTTGACGTAGATCGGCTTTTCCCAGTCGGTGATCTCGCGCAACTCCAGGATCTTGATCTCGAGATCGTCAGGTCCGGTCCAATCCGGGTGGCGACAGGCCGAGCGCTGGTCGATGCCCTTGGGCAGCGTGCGCATCTCGGCGACGCGGTCGGAAATCTTCTGTCCCAGCAGCATGCCGCCGCCGCCGGGCTTGGCGCCCTGGCCGACGACGACTTCGATCGCGTCGGCGCGGCGCAGATCGCGCGGGTTCATGCCGTAGCGCGACGGCAGGTACTGATAGACCAGCGTCTT
>NZ_JAVIJB010000133.1:0-704 GCF_033977165.1 Mesorhizobium captivum | reverse complement strand
ATGATCGACAAGGCGGCCAACAGCGCCGCCGACTTCGTCTTCCTCGACATCGAGGACGCGGTCGCGCCGCCGGACAAGGAACGCGCCCGCAAGAACATCATTCAGGCGCTCAACGACATCGACTGGCGCGCCAAGGGCAAGACCGTCTCGGTGCGCATCAACGGCCTCGACACCCATTACATGTACCGCGACGTCGTCGACGTCATGGAGCAGGCCGGCGACCGGCTGGACACGATCCTGGTGCCGAAGGTCGGCGTGCCGGCCGATCTCTACATGGTCGAGGCCATGGTCAACCAGATCGAGATGGCCAAGGGTTTCAAGACCCGCGTCGGCCTCGAGGCGCTGATCGAGACGGCGCTCGGCATGGCCAATGTCGAGGCGATCGCCGCCACGCCCGGCCGGCTGGAAGCGATGCATTTCGGCGTCGCCGACTATGCCGCCAGCAACAAGGCGCGCACCGTCAACATCGGCGGCCTCAACCCCGACTATCCCGGCGACCAGTGGCATTTCGCGCTGTCGCGGATGACGGTCGCCTGCCGCGCCTATGGCCTGCGCGCCATCGACGGGCCGTTCGGCGACTTCTCCGATCCCGAAGGCTACATGGCGGCCGCCCGGCGCGCCGCGGCCCTCGGCATCGAAGGCAAATGGGCGATCCACCCCTCGCAGATCGCTTTGGCCAACGACGTGTTCTCGCCGCCGGAAAA
>NZ_JAVIJB010000132.1:0-711 GCF_033977165.1 Mesorhizobium captivum | reverse complement strand
TCGCCACACCCTGGCTGGTCAGGCCACTTGCTGAAGCCGTTCACCAGCAGCGAGAGGTTTCGAGCGTCGAGCTGGCGAAGCACTGCTGGGTTGTCGCTGCAGAATTCGCCGATCCTGACCGTGCCGTCGCGGCATTCCGCCAGTTGGGGATATCGGCCGAACGACAATGCCAAGAGCGGCAATGCGCGAGCATCTACATCGTCGAGGGCGCTGGTAGACCTCGATACCTTGGCTGCCATGGCCCTGCAGGCCTGCATGCCCGGCTGACCTCCGAGTTCCCGGCTGACTGCGTTGGATACGGTCGCATATCCAAACGATTCTCCTTCACGGATGTCCTGTTCCCAGTTTGGCAGAAAGTGACGGGTGAATTGGACAGCGGCTCCTTGCAGGAATGCTGCCTGCTCTTCCTGGTCCCGCAGCATGCCGCTGTGGCGCACCACCGCACAGGAGAATTGAACGATGTCCCGAGCTCGACCAATGTCATCGAGGGCATTGTTGAACAGATTACTCGACATTGCGCGAGAGACGCGCTGCCGGGCTGCTTCGGAATGCCGTCCCGCTTGCAAATCGGCAATTTGTCTATGCGGCGGTAGCCCGCCTCCGTGGGAAAGTCCGGACCGCTGCGCCTGGCGCGAGGGTCCGCCCTCGGCCCGCAAAGCGCCTGATTGCTGCCGCGACCCTTCAGGCCGTTGAGAACCTATGCGGCGGCTA
>NZ_JAVIJB010000131.1:0-767 GCF_033977165.1 Mesorhizobium captivum | reverse complement strand
AGCGCGCCGATGTTGTCGCCGGCCTGGCCCTGGTCGAGCAGCTTGCGGAACATTTCCACGCCCGTGCAGGTCGTCTTGGCCGTCGGACGGATGCCGACGATCTCCAGCTCCTCGCCGACCTTGACCACGCCGCGCTCGACGCGGCCGGTCACAACAGTGCCGCGGCCCGAGATCGAGAACACGTCCTCGATCGGCATCAGGAACGGCTTGTCCAGCGGACGCACCGGCGTCGGGATGTAGGCGTCGACCTGAGCCATCAGCTCGCGGATGGCGTCCTCGCCGATGGTCTTGTTGGAATCCTCAAGTGCTGCCAGCGCCGAGCCCTTGACGATCGGAATGTCGTCGCCGGGGAACTCGTTCTTGGTCAACAGCTCGCGAACCTCGAGCTCGACCAGCTCCAGAAGCTCGGCGTCGTCGACCTGGTCGACCTTGTTCAGGAACACAACGATCGAGGGCACGCCGACCTGGCGGGCCAAGAGGATGTGCTCGCGGGTCTGCGGCATCGGGCCGTCGGCGGCCGAAACCACCAGGATCGCGCCGTCCATCTGCGCGGCACCGGTGATCATGTTCTTCACATAGTCGGCGTGGCCGGGGCAGTCGACATGGGCATAGTGACGGTTGGCCGTCTCATACTCGACATGCGCCGTCGAGATGGTGATGCCGCGCGCCTTCTCTTCCGGCGCCGCGTCGATCTGGTCATAGCGCTTGTATTCGCCAAAATACTTCGTGATCGCCGCCGTCAGCGACGTCTTGCCATGATCGACGTG
>NZ_JAVIJB010000130.1:0-857 GCF_033977165.1 Mesorhizobium captivum | reverse complement strand
AAGGCAAATGGGCGATCCACCCCTCGCAGATCGCTTTGGCCAACGACGTGTTCTCGCCGCCGGAAAAAGAGGTCACGCGCGCCCGCCGTATCCTCGAGGTGCTGAAGGAGGCCGAAGCGCTCGGCAAGGGTGCGGCCGCACTCGACGGCAAGATGATCGACGCGGCGTCCGAACGCATGGCGCGCAACGTGCTGGTGGTGAGCGAGGCGATCGAGCGCGCCGGCCAAACTTGATTGGCTAAAGAGGGCGCATGGCGCCGCGCATTGAAAGGTCCCGGGAGGAAAAAATGGACATCCACGAATACCAGGCCAAGGAACTGCTCGCCCGCCATGGCGTGCATGTGCCGCGCGGCGGGCTTGCCTACAGCCCCGAGCAGGCAACCTACCGGGCGCGCGAGATCGGCGGCGCGAAATGGGTGCTGAAGGCGCAGGTCCATTCCGGCGCCCGCGGCAAGGCCGGCGGCATAAAGCTCTGTTCCAATGACGAGGAGATCTCCAACGCAGCGGAAGCCATGCTCGGGCGCAAGCTGGTGACCCACCAGACCGGCCCGCGCGGCAAGCTGATCTCGCGCCTCTATCTCGAGGAGGCGGTCGATATCGCGCAGGAGCTCTATCTCGGCTTCGTGCTCGACCGGAAGGAAGAGCGCGTCATGATCGTGGCGTCGGCCGCCGGCGGCATGGAGATCGAGGATATTTCCGAGAAGCAGCCGGATTCCATCATCCGCGCCACCGTCGATCCCGGTGTCGGCATGCAGGGCTTCCAGGCGCGCGAGATCGCCTTCGGCCTCGGCCTTGAAAGCAACCTGATCGGCAAGGCAACCGAAACCATCCTCGGCTGCTACCAGGTGTTCCGCGACT
>NZ_JAVIJB010000012.1:0-160491 GCF_033977165.1 Mesorhizobium captivum | reverse complement strand
CGACTTCGCTTCTTCACACTTGACCACACCACGAAGCAAATGTGTGCGCACGCTAGCCCCTTGTGGGTGAAGGTGGATCGGCGCGCGGCGCCGAGACGGATGAGGGGGTGCTCCAGCGGAGCGAGACGCTGGCGTTCCCTCATTCGTCGCCTTCGGCGACACCTTCTCCCACAAGAAGGGGAGAAGGGAACATGCCCTTGCACCACGCCCCTTTGGCCATACTTATAGAAAAAGACCCGCAATTCAGGATCGACCGATGACCATCGAAAAAGTCTCGCGCTCAGTCGTCGCCGTGCGCGCTACGGTTCCCGACGACGCCTTCACCGCCAACGCGCTGGGCACGCGCCGGGAGGGCAGCGGCGTCGTGATCCGCGACAACGGGCTGGTGCTCACCATCGGCTATCTCATCACCGAGGCCGAGGAGGTGTGGCTGACCGACCAGAACGGCCGCGTGGTCGCTGCCCATGCGCTGGCCTACGACCAGGAGACCGGCTTCGGCCTGGTGCAGGCGCTGTCGCCTCTCGGTCTGCCGGCGGTCAAGTTCGGCAATGCCAGGAAGGCCAATATCGGCGACGCCGTGACGCTCACCGACGGCATCGGCCAGCAGGTCGACGCCCACATCGTCACCAAGCAGGAATTCGCAGGCTATTGGGAATATCTCATCGACGAGGCGATCTTCACCGCGCCTGCGCACCCGTCCTGGGGTGGTGCCGCGCTGTTCGACGGCGACGGCAAGCTGCTTGGCGTCGGTTCGCTGCGCCTGCAGATGAGCCGCGCCGGCGAGGTCGCCGACATCAACATGATCGTGCCGATCGACCTTCTGACGCCGATCCTCGACGACCTTGTGAAGCGCGGCCAGGTGGCGAAGCCCGCGCGTCCGTGGCTCGGCGCCTTCTCGGCCGAGTCGAACGGCATGGTGGTGGTGATGAGCGTCGCCGAGGGCGGCCCGGCCGCGCAAGCGGGTCTGCGCCAGGGCGACATCATCTCCGACGTGCGCGACGGCGAGGTCGACGGTCTCGCCGACTTCTACCGCAAGCTCTGGCAGAACCCGGCCGGTGCGGAAATCCCTTTGCGCGTGGTGCGCGACGGCCGCGAGACCTGGCTCAGGGTAAAATCCGCCGACCGCAACTCCTTCCTCAAGAAGCCGCAGCTGCAGTAACGCCGCCCGATGCATCCAAGGCTGCTGAAGACATTTCTCGCGGTCGCGCGCACGCGAAACGTCACGCGCGCGGCGGCGGAGGTCAACCTCGCACAGTCGAGCGTCAGCGACCAGATCCAGGCGCTGGAGGCCGAGCTTGGCACCAGCCTGTTCACACGCTCGCGGCAGGGGCTGGAACTGACGCCGGCGGGCGAGGCGCTGAAGCCCTATGCCGAAGAGATACTGGCGCTCGCTGACGAGACCCGTGCTGCGGTCGATGCCGCCTCGTGTGAGACGGCCGGCACGCTGTCGATCGGCGCGCTGGAGACGATTGCTTCCGCAAAACTTGCGGGCTGGCTCGCCGATTTCCGCGCCGCCCACCCCGACATCGACATCAAGCTGAAGATCGCCGGCAGCGGCGAATTGCTGCGCAGGCTGGGAGAGGGCGAGATCGACGTCGCCTTCTGCTTCGACCGATCCGGCGCCGGCGAACCGGATGCGCGCTTCGCCAGGCGCGTCGTCGGGGCCGAGCCGCTGGTCCTGATCGCGCCGCCGGGCGAGAACCGCACGGATGTCGATCTGGCGGAGCTTGCCGAAAAACGCTTCGTCGCCACCGAAACCGGATGCGTCTACCGCGCCATGGTCGACAGGGCCTTCGCCGAGGCGGGTCTCGGCGGGCCGAAGCTCGCGGCCGAGGTCGGCAGCATCGACGTCATCGCCGGCCTGGTGGCGGCCGGCGCCGGGCTCGGCGTCGTGCCGCGCCTGGCGGTTGCAGCGGCACTCGATAGCGGCGAGGTCGCCGAAATCACCTGGCCGGGTCCCGTCCACTCGGCGGAGCTTGTCATGATCTGGCGCCGACGGCGCGTCCAGCCGCGGGCGCTGAAGCTGCTGCTTGCAGCGGTGATCTGGCGCCGACGGCGCGTCCAGCCGCGGGCGCTGAAGCTGCTGCTTGCAGCGGTAGGCGAGAATTTCGCGCGGGTCAGACCAGCCGCTGCCCGCCCTCGACATGCAGCGTCTCTCCCGTCGTAAAGCTGTTGCCGATCAGGAAGGCGAGGGCGTCGGCAATGTCCTGCGGCCGCCCGACGCGCCCCGCCGGCAGGCGCTTGGCCATGGCGGCGAGCGTCTCGTCCTTCTTCTCGCCGGCAACGAACTCCCAGATCGGCGTGTCGATCCAACCGGGCGAGACGGCATTGACGCGGATCGGCGCCAGTTCGATGGCCAAAGCTCGCACCAGCCCCTCGAGCGCCGCGTTAACCGCCGCGACCACCGAGCCGCGCGCCGCCGGCCGATAGGCTGCAATGCCGGAGACGAAGGTTAGCGAGCCGGCAGCCGACAGTTTCGGCGCGCCATGCTTGGCCAAGAGCAGCGGTCCGTAGAATTTGCTTTCCACCACGCGCTGTGCCGCCGAAAGCTCGATCTCGGGCAACAGCCGGTAGGCGCCTTCGATATCGGCGGCGGTGCTGACGATATGGTCGAGCCGGCCGATGCGCTCGAAAAGTGTGGCGACCTCATGCTCGCGGCTGATGTCGACCACTGCCGTCTCGAGTGAGGCCCGATGGCCGAGCTCATGGCGGGCCTTGCCCAACTTCGCTTCGCCGCGCCCGGCGATGACGACGCTTGCGCCTTGATCGAGACAACGCCTGGCAAGCGCCAGCCCCATGCCCGAGCTGCCGCCTGCGATCAGGATTTTTGTCTTGTCCATGTCCATGCCTTTCCTTTGCATGGACATGGATGTGGCAGGCCAGCGCACGAAACGGAAACGGAAGAAACCGATAGTGCCATCGGAGAATCCGATGATAGATGGGGCCGTGTCGATGATGCAGCCGATCTCCCCTCAAGGGGGGAGATGCCCGGCAGGGCAGAGGGGGGCTCGAAGGAACGCGGCCTTTCAGTCGAATCTCCATCGATTATAACAACGGCGGCGGCAACGCCTCGACAGGCTGGCGGGACAGCGCCCCCCTCTGGCCTGCCGGCCATCTCCCCCACGAGGGGGGAGATCGACAGCTTTAGCGTCGCGCAAGGAGGAACATGCCCCCGATCAAAGTCAATCCGGACAAGGTGCGGGAATTTCCCGACGCCGAAAGTTTCTACGCCTGGCTGGGCGACAACCACGCCAGCGAAAGCGAGGTCTGGATCAAGGTCCACAAGGTCGGCTCGGGGCTCGCCTCGATCACGCCGAAGGAAGCGATCGACGTCGTGCTCTGCTTCGGCTGGATCGACGCGGTGCGCAAGTCGTTCGACGAGAAAAGTTTCCTGCAGCGCTACACGCCGCGCGGTAAAAAGAGCATCTGGAGCAGGATCAACATCGACAATGTCGCCCGGCTGATCGAGGAGGACCGCATGACCAAGCATGGCCTCAAGCAGGTTGAGGCGGCGAAGGCCGACGGTCGCTGGGATCGCGCCTATGGCGGATCGAAGGAGATGACCATCCCGCCCGACCTGCAGGCGGCGATCGATGCCGAGCCGAAAGCGAAGGCGACGCTGGCAAAGCTCTCCGCCCAGAACCGCTTCGCGCTCGCCTTCCGCACCCACAACATGAAGACCGAAGCCGGGCGCAAGAAGAAGATCGAGAGCTTCGTGGAAATGCTGAAGCGCGGCGAGACGATCTATCCGCAGAAGAAGTGAGGGTAGGTCGGCGTACTTCGCGCTCTACGCAGCCTTCGACAATTGGAATGACTGGGGTGGGAAGAAACTCGACTTCGCAACAGGAGGCGCGCGATGACCAGCAAGGCAAATCACTCCGGCAAGGTCGCTCTCGTCACCGGCGGCAATCGTCGCATCGTGCTGGAGACAGGCCGCCTGCTTGCCGCGCTCGGCTTCACCGTGCTCATGGGCATACGCGACGTCGCCAAGGGGGAGGCAGCGGCGAAGAAGCTTGGCAGCAATGTCGAGGCCATCGCGCTGGATGTCACCTTGCCTGAAGGGCCAGCCGTTGCCGCAGCCGAGGTAGAGCGCCGTTTCCGTCGGCTCGACGTGTTCGTCAACAACGCCGCCATCCATTACGACCTATCCGCGCGGGCGCTGAGGCCCCACCGGACGGTGGGCCGCAAGGCTTTCGAGACCAATGTCGTCGGTGCCTGGCGGGTGGCGTTCGCCTTCGCGCCGCTGCTCAGCGCCTCCCGTCACGGCCGGCTTGTCGTCGTTTCCCCCGAGGGCGGTTCGCCGGCCTCGATGGACTCAGGCGCGCCGGCCTATTCGACCGGCAGGGCGACGCTCAATGCGCTCACCCGCATCCTGGCGGCCGAGCTGCGCGGCGCGGGCGTCTTGGTCAACGCCGTCAGCCCGGACTGGGTGGAGACTGACATGGCCAGGCCGAGCGGCCGCCCGGTCGCGCCAGGGGCCGCAGGCATCGTCTGGGCCGCGACCCTGCCGGATGATGGTCCGACCGGCGGCTTCTTCCGCGACGGCAAAAGATTGCCGTGGTGATGCGCGCCCTGACCTGGTGAGGTTGAACTACGATCGCTCGGTTGGATGGCGGGCGAAACTCGCAAAATTCTAAGAAGCTTCAAACATTCCAGAGTTTCCCGATTTGGGTAAATTCCCCTTGTTCCCATTTTGGGAAATGGCTATATGGGGTGCATGCAAATCGTCAGCAGGAAGACGCTCGTCACCTTTTGGACCAAGCACCCGCAATCCAAAACGCCGCTGACCGCTTGGTTCAACGCATCGAGCAAGGTTGAGTGGAAGGGACCCGCTGACATCAAGGAACAGTTCGGCGCGAATGTCGATTTCGTAGCTGACAACCGTGCGGTGTTCGACATTGCGGGCAATAAGTACCGGCTGATTGTGCATGTCAGCTACACGTTCAAGAGGGTGCTCATCAAGTTCGTCGGCACCCACGCCGAGTACGATAAGATAGACGCGGAGAAAGTGTGATGGACAACATTCGACCCATTAAGACCGAGGCCGATTACGATTGGGCGATTGCGGAGATCACTCGCTATTTTGACAAGGAGCCCGTTCCCGGCACGCCTGATGCTGATCGCTTCGATGTTCTCGCTGAACTCATTGAAGCATACGAGGCGAAACATTACCCCATCGCGGAAACCGACCCGGTGGACGCGATCACTGCTCATATGGAGATGGCGAATCTCACCCGACAGTCGCTGGTAAAGCTGCTCGGGTCGGCGTCGCGCGCATCTGAGATTCTAGCCCGCAAGCGAGCGCTTACGATGGATATGGCTTTCAAGCTCAATCGTGAGTGGCATATCCCAGCAGAAATCCTGATCGTCCCTTACCACTTGGCCGATCAGGGCAACAAACAAGGATAAGGAAGCCGCCGCTCGCGCCCCCGGGCCTCATCATGGCGCGACCGCCTCCTGGATCGTTTCATGGCAACGGATCGGTCCCGAGCGGCATTGCTGTGCGCGTGTTGTTGCCGTTTCCCATCCATCCGCCATGCTACGAAAATAGCATTCTCGGCCCGTGAAATGTGATGCTAGGCTCGCTCTCGCGCACCTAAGGCACGCGGTGGCGTGGTCTCGCGAGAAGAGGAGTGGCAGGCGGGACCGAGGCGCCAATCCACAATCCGGACGGAACTGTTGAACCATTGCGAGGCCCGCCGCGTTTCCCGTGGTTGGTCACAAGGGAGGAACCACCAGTGAAAGCATCCTATCTCGTCTCGGCCGCGCTCATTGCGGCATCCGCAATGCCGGCAGCGGCTGGCGAAATCTCCGACGGCAAGGTCAAGATCGGCATCCTCAACGACCAGTCGGGCGTCTATGCCGATTTCGGCGGCAAATGGTCGGTCGAAGCCGCCAAGATGGCGGTCGAGGATTTCGGCGGCAAGGTGCAGGGCGCCCCGATCGAGATCGTCAGCGCCGACCACCAGAACAAACCGGACATCGCCTCCAACATCGCGCGCCAGTGGTACGACACCGAGCAGGTCGACGCGATCATGGAGCTGACGACGTCTTCCGTCGCGCTGGCCGTCCAGGGGCTTTCCAAGGAAAAGAAGAAGATCGACATCGTCACCGGCGCCGCCTCCACCGACCTCACCGGCAAGCAGTGCTCGCCCTATGGCTTCCACTGGGCCTACGACACCCATTCGCAGGCCGTCGGCACCGGCGGCGCGCTGGTGCAGCAGGGCGGCGACAGCTGGTATTTCATCACGGTCGACTACGCCTTCGGCTATTCGCTGAAGGACCAGACCGCCAAGCTCGTCGAAGCGAGCGGCGGCAAGGTGCTGGGCGAGGTGCGCTATCCGCTGGGCTCCACCGACTATTCTTCCTTCCTGCTGCAGGCGCAGTCCTCCGGCGCCAAGATCATCGGCCTTGCCAATGCCGGCCTCGACACTTCGAACTCGATCAAACAGGCGGCCGAATTCGGCATCGTCGCCGGCGGTCAGCGTCTCGCCGCGCTCCTCTTCACGCTGGCCGAAGTGCACGGCCTCGGCCTGCAGGCGGCGCAAGGCGTGGTGCTGACGGAAGGCTATTACTGGGACCGCGATGACGTGAGCCGCGATTTCGCCACCCGCTTCTTCAAGCGCACCAACCGCATGCCCAACATGATCCAGGCCGGCACTTATTCGGCGGTGACGCAGTATCTGAAGGCCATCGACAAGGCCGGCACCGACGAGACCGAGGCGGTGGCCAAGCAACTGCATGAGATGCCGATCAACGACGTCTTCACTGTGAACGGCAAGGTGCAGGCCGACGGGTCGATGGTGCACGATATGTATCTCTACCAGGTCAAGAAGCCGGAAGAGAGCAAGAAGGACTGGGACTACTACACCTATCTGGCGACCATTCCGGGCGACAAGGCCTTCATGAAGGCCGAGGACAGCGGCTGCCCGCTCGTCACCAAGTGACGCCGGAAACTGCCACCGCCGTCCGGCCGGACGGCAGCAAAGAGATGCCGCGGGTGGTGCTTTCCGCCCGCGGCTTGCGGCGCGATTTCGCCGGTTTCGTCGCGGTGAAGGACGTCGATCTCGACGTCCATCACGCCAGGATCCATGCCGTCATCGGCCCGAACGGCGCCGGCAAGACCACCATCTTCAACCTGTTGACCAAATTCCTGCAGCCGACCAGCGGCAGAATAGAGCTGCTCGGCACCGACATCACCCGCACGCCGCCGGCGAAGGTGGCGCGCATGGGCCTTGTCCGCTCCTTCCAGATATCGGCGATCTTTCCGCATCTCAGCGTCCTCGACAATGTGCGCGTGGCGCTGCAGCGTCCCGGCGGGCTGGGCTACCAGTTCTGGCGCCCGGTCTCCGCGCTCGACCGGCTTACGCCCAGGGCGCGCGAGCTGCTTGCCATCGTCGGCCTCGATGATGTGACGCACCGGCTCGCCGGTGATCTCTCATACGGCCGCAAGCGCGTGCTGGAGATCGCCACCACGCTGGCGCTCGATCCGAAGGTGCTATTGCTCGACGAGCCGATGGCCGGCATGGGGCATGAGGATGTCGGCATGATCTCCGGCATCATCCGCTCGCTGGCAAAAGACCGTGCCGTGCTGATGGTCGAGCACAACCTCACCGTCGTTGCCGATCTTTGCGACTGGATCACCGTGATGCAGCGCGGCCAGGTGCTCGCCGCCGGCGATTACGCGACGGTCAGCCAGGACGAGCGCGTGCGCGTCGCTTACATGGGGACCGAGCATGAGTGAGCCGCTGCTAGCCGTGCGCGATCTCCATGCCTGGTATGGCGAGGGCCACGCGCTGCACGGCGTCAACCTCGAAGTCTCGCGCGGCGAGACGGTGACGCTGCTCGGCCGCAACGGCGTCGGCAAGACGACGACGCTGCGCGCCATCATGGGGCTGATTCGCAAGCGCACGGGGAGCGTCACCTTCAACGGCAAGGACCTGATCCGCCTGCCGCTGCACCGCGTCGCGCATCAGGGTATCGGCTTCGTGCCGGAGGAGCGCGGCATCTTTGCTACCCTCACCGTCGACGAGAACCTGATCCTGCCGCCAGTGGTGGCCAAGGGCGGCATGAGCGTGGAGGAGATATTCGAGCTCTTTCCGAACCTCAAGGAGCGCCGCAACAGCCAGGGCACAAAACTTTCTGGCGGCGAGCAGCAGATGCTGGCGATCGCCCGCATCCTGCGGACGGGCGTCGAGATGCTTTTGCTTGACGAGCCGACGGAAGGGCTGGCGCCCGTCATCGTCCAGCGCATCGGCGAGCTGCTGGCGGCGCTGAAGAAGCGCGGCATGACGATCCTTTTGGTCGAGCAGAATTTCCGCTTCGCCGCCCGCATTGCCGACCGCTTCTACCTGATGGACCACGGCAAGGTGGTGGAGGGTTTCGCGGTGGGCGCGCTTTCCGCGCACACCGAGAAACTGCACGAAGTGCTGGGGGTATG
Source organism: Mesorhizobium captivum (assembly GCF_033977165.1). Classification (NCBI taxonomy): domain Bacteria; kingdom Pseudomonadati; phylum Pseudomonadota; class Alphaproteobacteria; order Hyphomicrobiales; family Phyllobacteriaceae; genus Mesorhizobium; species Mesorhizobium captivum. The sequence continues at coordinate 152,051 of NZ_JAVIJB010000012.1, read as the reverse complement.
ATGGCGAAATGACGATGATCTTCGGCATCCCCATCCAGGCCTTGCTCGGGCAGCTTCTGGTGGGTCTCATCAACGGCTCCTTCTATGCGATGCTCAGCCTCGGGCTGGCCGTCATCTTCGGGCTGCTCCGCATCATCAATTTCGCCCATGGCGCGCTCTATATGCTCGGCGCCTTCATCGGCTATCTGCTGCTGGTCCATCTCGGCATCGGCTATTGGCTGGCGCTGATCATCGTGCCTTTGGCCGTCGGCCTGTTCGGCATGGTGGTCGAGCGTCTCGCGCTGTCGCGGCTCTACCGCCTCGATCCGCTCTACGGCCTGCTCTTCACCTTCGGCCTGGCATTGGTGATCGAAGGCGTATTCCGCTACTACTACGGCGTCTCCGGCAATCCTTACGCCGTGCCGGCGCTGCTCGCCGGCGGCACCAATCTCGGCTTCATGTTCCTGCCCAACTATCGCGGCTGGGTGGTGCTGGCCTCGCTGATCGTGTGCATCGGCACCTGGCTCTTGATCGAGAAGACCAGGCTCGGCTCGTATCTCCGCGCCGCGACCGAGAACCCGGAACTCGTGCAGGCCTTCGGCGTCAACGTGCCATTGCTGCTCACGCTCACTTACGGGCTGGGCGCCGCTCTTGCCGGCCTCGCCGGCATCCTCGCCGCGCCCGTCTACCAGGTCAGCCCGCTGATGGGCTCGGACCTGATCATCGTCGTCTTCGCCGTCGTCGTGGTCGGCGGCATGGGATCGATCCTGGGCGCCATCGTCACCGGCTACATGCTCGGCCTCGCCGAGGGCCTGACCAAGGTCTTCTATCCGGAGGCCTCGAACCTCGTCGTCTTCGTCATCATGGCGATCGTGCTGCTGCTCAGGCCCGCCGGCCTGTTCGGAAGGGACGCCTGAGATGAGCGAGGCGACCCTTCACCAAGAGCGTGCAGCGGCCTCCGCGCGGCTGGAAAGGGGGTTGGTGGCGCTGGGCATACTGGCGCTCGTCGCGGCCCCGTTCCTCATCTACCCGATCTTCGTCATGAAGATGCTGTGCTTCGCGCTGTTCGCCTGCGCCTTCAACCTGCTGCTCGGCTACACCGGCCTGCTCTCTTTCGGCCATGCCGCCTTCTTCGGCGGCGCCGCCTATTTCTGCGCCTATGCGGTGAAGGCCTGGGGCTGGCCGCCCGAGGCCGGCATCCTGCTCGGCACCGTGGGTGCTGCGGCAATGGGCCTTGTCGTGGGCTTCCTCGCCATCCGCCGGCAGGGCATCTATTTTGCCATGATCACGCTGGCGATGGCACAGATGTTCTATTTCTTCTGCGTGCAGGCGCCCTTCACCGAGGGCGAGGACGGCATCCAGGGCGTTGCGCGTGGAACGCTTCTCGGAATCGTCGATTTGAACGTGCCGATGAACATGTACTTCTTCGTGCTGGCGATCTTCCTGATCGGCGTCTTTGCCATCTGGCGCATCGTCAACTCGCCCTTCGGCATGATCCTGCGCTCAATAAGAGAGAACGAAAACCGCGCCATTTCGCTGGGCTATTCCGTCGGCCGCTACAAGCTCGCCGCCTTCGTCATGTCGGCCGCCCTTGCCGGCCTTGCCGGCGCGCTGAAGGCGATCGTCTTCCAGTTCGCCACGCTCACCGACGTCACCTGGCAGATGTCGGGCGAGGTGATCCTGATGACGCTGCTCGGCGGCATCGGCACCATGGTCGGCCCGGTGGTCGGCGCCGGCCTCGTCGTCGGCCTGGAAAACACGCTCGCGACGTCCGGCTTCCCGGTGACCATCGCCACCGGCCTGATCTTCATGGTCTGCGTGCTGATCTTCCGGCGCGGGATTGTCGGGGAGGTGTATGCAAAGTGGCTGGGGCGGGAGCGCGGCGAGGGATGAGTTTGGCGGTTGGCGAAAGAACCGGCGACATCTGATCTCCCCCCTTGTGGGGGAGATGGCCGGCAGGCCAGAGGGGGGCGCTGTCCCGCCGGCTTGTCAATTACCGTGACCGCGCGGCGTTGGACATTTTTGCCCGTCATGTTAATTCAGTCAGATGTTTTTCCTGATCATCTCCTTTGTATTAGTCGCCATCTTGTATGGTCTTGAACGGCTCTATTTCGCGAAAAAATTTGGATTGTTTGCCGCTATTTTCTGGCTGTTTGTGTTTCAAGCCAGCGTGTTATTCGGCGGTGAAATCATCCTCGAAAATCACCTAGCCCAATCATTGCCCAATTGGGTTACAACGCTTGGCTATGCGATTGGGGCATTCGCCTTCCTGACGATTGGCATGACGCCAATCGCTGCCGTCGTAGCCGCATTAGGATTCGGATCTGTGATCGCAGCGAACCGGTTCTTGAGAAAGCTAGGGGAAAATTCAAACTGACCCGCTACCGGCTGCGCATCGGCAGGCATCTGCTGCGCGATGCGCCAAAAACAGAAAAGCTGGCAATCCTTCGCGCCCCCCTCTGGCCTGCCGGCCATCTCCCCCACAAGGGGGGAGATTGGCACCTCCGACGGCGCGCCCGAAGCCGCGCTTAGCGGCGTCGATCAACTCGGCCCGCTCGTTTCCGACGCTTGTCGTCGACAGCGCTACGCCGCACGCTTCGGCTCCACCGCGAACGGGCTGAGGCCGAGCCAGGTCTGCATCTTCTTGCCGATGGCCCTGTCGCCGGTCAGTGCGATCTTCGCGCCGGCCTTCTCGACGGTGACCAGCCCCATCCAGATCGCGGTCATCGTGTGGAGGTCGGTCGAGACGTAGAGATCGACCTCGAAGCCCGGATCGTACCAGCACAGATCGACCTCGCCATGCTTCTCGACGACCAGCCACCACGAACGCTTCGACGCCGGGAGATCCTGATACAGAAACTGTATCACGGTTCGTCCTTCGGGCAGTGGCGAGGGGTTCAGGTTGCGCCGCATGTCCCACATCAGGAGCGACGGATCGAGGTTCTTTAGCGACAGTCGGGACTCGACCCATTTCTGTCCCCAAAAACCCATCGCCTCGACCACGGGACGCAAATCGCGGCCCGCCTCGGTCAGCCGATAGTCGAAGATGCCCTTCTCGCCGGGGACTTCCTTGCGCTCCACGATCCCCGCCAGCTCAAGTTCCTTCAGCCGTTGCGACAGAAGGGTCGGCGACATCTTCGGCACGCCGCGGCGCAGGTCGTTGAAGCGGGTCGAACCTGCCACCAATTCGCGCATCAGCACCATCGTCCAGCGGGTGCACAGCACCTCGGCGGCCATCGATAGCGGGCAGAACTGCTTGTATCCGTGCTGAGCCATGATCGGTGTCCCTTCTCGAAACCGGCCGAACATTAGCCCTTCATGAATGACGCGGCGAGTACAGAAACTGTACCGGCCCAGTACAGATCGCGGACTGGTTGTCGGCCGCCCAGTCATGCGAGCCCTTGGCAGGATGCACGGGATATCCCATGCGCCGCAACCAGGAGACGACCCGTGACCGCTTACCTTATCGCAGACATCAAGGTGAAAGATCCGAAATGGATACCCGACTACGCCGCTTCGGTGCACGACCTCGTTCACAAGCATGGCGGCAGATATCTGGCACGCAGCGGCAACGTGAAGACGCTCGAGGGCAAGCCGCTCGATACGACGCTGATCGCGCTGATGGCGTTTCCGTCGGAAGCAGCGGCTCGCGCCTTCACCAATGATCCGGCCTACGCACCCTTCGTGTCGGCCCGTCAGGGCGGCAGCGACAGCCGTTTCCAGCTGATCGACAACACCGATGTGGCCGGAACGATTTCGTATCTGCCGAGGGGATGAGCGGCTGCATCGAATCCGGGATCATCAAGCACAACCAGCCGCGGCGCTTGCCTGTCGCGCCGCCGTATTTTCGGCGGCCGGCCAGCCGGGCTTTTTCAGGAAGAACGAAATGAACATGACATCAAACTTTTGGAACAGGCTTCTCATGGCCGCGGCCGCGCTGTCGGCCTGCACAACCCTTGCGCAGGCGCATCAGGACGCGGCTGCCTCCGTGTCCGGCGCCAGCCCACTGGCTGACAAGGTACGGGCGGCCAACAGTCGGTTTGTCGACGTCAAGGCCGCAACGGCCGAGGGCTATGCGCCAATTCCCTGCGCCAGCGGCATCACCGGCGGCGCCATGGGCATCCACTACGTCAACGGCCAGTATCTGAAGGACGGCAAGATCGATATCGCCCGTCCCGAAGCGGTCATGTACGAGCCGATGGCCGACGGCACACTGAGGCTGGTGGCGGTCGAATACATCGCCTCGAAGGGGCCGGCGTCGCTCGACGGCCAGCTGTTCAACTTTAACAGCGCGCCCAACCGCTACGGTCTGGGCGAGTTCTACGAACTGCATGTCTGGGCCTGGAAGGGCAACCCGACCGGCACCTTCGCCGACATGAATCCGAAAGTGTCGTGCGAACACGCGATGGCGCCGAGTCAGTAGGAATTGAAGCCAGGTGGCGCCATGCCGCCTGGCGTTCGATCGGATACACTCACCCCACCGGCACCTCCAGCCCCACCTTCACCCGGTCCATCGCGACGAAGGTGCGGAACCTTTTGACGTTGTTGTTCTCGAAGAACAGTTTTCGGGTCAGCGCTTCATACTCGGCCATCGTCGCCACGGTGACGACCAGGATGAAGTCGGCCTCGCCGGTGACGTAGTAGCATTGCTGCACCTCCGGCACCGCCGCGAAGCCGCGCTTGGCGGCGTCGATCAGCTCGGCGCGCTCGCTCTCGACTTCGACCTCGACGAAGATGATGATCGGATGGCCGACCTTGGCTGGGTCGACCAGCGCCACATTGGCGCGGATGACACCACGTTCCTCCATGCGCTTGATCCGCCGCTGCATGGCCGGCGCCGACAGGTTCACCGCTTCGCCGATCGCGCGCTGCGGCGTGGTGTTGTCCTTCTGCAGGATGGCGAGGATCGCGCGGTCGAAGGCGTCGAGGTTGGACAAGGTTGGCATTTGGCGGCATCCGGATGAAACAAACTTGCAATCAGATGGCCGAAACAGAGCGCATTTCTCGCTCGCTCCGCAATAGAGTTCAGTGCCTCGGAGGAAAACGCCATGCTGCTCAACCAATGTCCCGAACACAACCAGCCGCTGGTGGCGGCCGATGCCGCAGCCCTCGGCATAGCCGGCGTCGAGCAAGCCGAGCACTATCTCAAAGCGCGTGACGGCCACGCCGCGACGCCTATGCGCGCGTTGCCGGAACTGGCCGGCGAACTCGGCATCGGCTCGCTGCACGTCAAGGACGAGGGCAAGCGTCTTGGCCTCAGCAGCTTCAAGGCGCTGGGCGGCGCCTATGCCGTCATGCGGCTGGTGCTGGAAGAGGCCGGCAAGCGGCTAGGCCGCGCCGTCGATGTCGGCGAGATCGGCGATGCAAGCGTGCGCGCGATCGCGGCGCAGATGACATTTTGCTGCGCAACGGATGGCAATCATGGCCGCTCGGTGGCGCAGGGCGCCGGCCTGGTCGGCGCGCGCTCGGTGGTCTTCGTTCATGCCGGCGTAAGCCGCGAGCGCGTTGCCGCCATCGCCCGCTTCGGCGCCGAGATGGTCAGGGTCGAGGGCGGCTACGATCATTCGGTGCGCGAGGCCGCCCGCGTCGCCGCCGAGCGCGGCTGGACGGTGGTCTCCGACACCTCCTGGCCGGGCTACGAACGCATTCCCGGCCTGGTCATGCAGGGTTACACGGTGGTCGTGCGCGAGGCGTTGCGGCATATGCCCGAGCCGCCCACCCACGTCTTCCTGCAGGCCGGCGTCGGCGGCTTTGCCGCCGCGATTGCCGGCCATCTGGCGATCCTGTTCGGCGCGCAGCGGCCGAAGGTCATCGTGGTCGAGCCCGCGCGGGCGGCGTGCATCTACGCCAGCGCCGAGGCCGGGCGCCCGGTAAAAATCCCGCATGGGCAACCGACCGTCATGGCGATGCTCGAATGCCATGAGCCGTCGCTGGTCGCCTGGCGCGTGCTGTCGCGCCTCGGCGATGCCTTCATGACGGTGGACGAAGAGGATGCGGTCGCGGTGATGAACCGGCTGGCGCGCCCCGCCGGCAACGACCCGGCGATCGTCTCCGGCGAGAGCGGCGGGGCAGGGCTTGCCGGGCTGATCCGCGCCGCCGGAGACAAGGGCATGCGGGGAGCCCTTGGCCTCGGCTCCAACTCCCGCGTGCTGATCATCAACTCCGAGGGCGCGACCGACCCCGGCCGCTATGCCGAACTGGTCGGCATGGCACCTGAAGACGTCGCGCGGGCACGGCAGCCGGCATGAGCAATCTGACGATCAGTGCCGACCGCCTCGCCGGCCGCATCGAGGAGCTTGGCCGCCTCGGCCGCGATGAGCAGGGCCGCCTGGTCCGCGTCGCGACTTCGGACATGGATCGGCTCGGCCGCGACCGTTTCGTCGGCTGGCTGCAGGAAGCAGGGCTCGACGTCGCCGTCGACCGCATCGGCAACATTTTCGGCATCTGGCAGGACGATACCAATGCCGGCCAGCCGCCGGTCATGCTCGGCTCGCATATCGACACGGTGATCGACGCCGGCATCTATGACGGCTGCTATGGCGTGCTTGCCGGTCTCGAAGCGATCGAGAGCCTGAAGGAGGCCGGCTTCGCGCCGGCGCGGCCGATCGTGGTCGCGGCCTTCACCAATGAGGAAGGCGTGCGCTATGCGCCCGACATGATGGGCTCGCTGGTCTTTGCCGGCGGCCGGGATCTCGAAGAAGCGCTGGCCGCGATCGGCACCGACGGTTCGGTGCTGGGCAAGGAGTTGGAGCGTATCGGTTACGCCGGTCAGCATCAGCCCGGCTTCCTCAAGCCGTATGCCTATGTCGAGTTGCATGTCGAGCAGGGGCCGGTGCTGGAGCGCGAGGGTATCGCCATCGGCGCGGTCGAGAACCTGCAGGGCATTTCCTGGCAGCGCATCGTGATCGACGGCGTCGCCAACCATGCCGGCACCACGCCGATGTCGATGCGCCAGGATGCCGGCGTTGCCGCTGCACGGGTGATCAGCTTCCTCGCGGACCGCGCCGGCGCCTCGCCGACGCCAACGGTCGCCACTGTCGGCACCATCGCTTTCGAGCCAAACGCCATCAACGTCATTCCGTCGCGGGCGACCTTCACCATCGACCTTCGCGATCCCGACGAAATGCATCTTCGCGAAGAGGAAATGGCGCTCGCCGCCTTCATCGACGAACTTGCCGCAAGCGCCGGCGTTACCGTCCATGCCGAGAGCCTGGCGCGCTTCGAGCCGGTGACCTTCGATGCCCGCATCGTCTCGCTGATCGAGGAAGGCGCCAGAGCCGCCGGCCTTTCCTGCCGGCGCATGACCTCTGGCGCCGGGCATGATGCGCAGATGATTGCGCGTCGCGCCGTCTGCGATGATCTTCGTGCCGAGCCGGGGCGGCATCAGCCACAACCCGGCCGAGTTCACCGCCGCCGTCCACCTCGCCGCCGGCGCCAACATCCTGCTCGGCGTCGCCGCCAGGCTGGCGGCCGACTGATCGGAAGAGGGGGAATGCAGATGACCGACCTCAAGGAGCTTCACCGCGAGATGACGGCATGGCGGCGCGATCTCCACGCCCATCCCGAATTCGGCTTCGAGGAAAAGCGCACCGCCGCTTTCGTGGCGGAAAAACTGCGCGCATTCGGGCTGGAGGTGGCGGAGGGCATCGGCGGCACCGGCGTCGTCGGCACGCTGACCAGGGGCAGCGGCAACCGCGCAATCGCGCTGCGCGCCGACATGGATGCACTGCGCATCGCCGAGCAGGGGACGGCTGCCTACCGCTCGCAAACGCCGGGCACCATGCATGCCTGTGGCCATGACGGCCACACCACTATGCTGCTCGGCGCCGCCAAGCTGCTCGCCGATGAAGGCGGCTTCGACGGCACGGTGCGCTTCATCTTCCAGCCGGCCGAGGAATGGGGCAGGGGCGCGCTCGCCATGCTCGAGGACGGCCTCATCGAGCGTTTCCCCTTCGAGGAGATTTTTGGCCTGCACAACATGCCGGGCCTGCCCATCGGCCATTTCGAGACCCGCGCCGGTCCGGTCATGTCGGCCGAGGACAATTTCGAGATCGTGCTGAAAGGCCTTGGCGGCCACGCGGCGCGGCCGCATGCCGGGCGGGAGACGTTGGTTGCCGCCTGCGCGCTGGTCCTCAACCTGCAGACCATCGTCTCGCGGCGCTTGAGCCCCGCCGATATCGGCGTCGTCTCGGTCACCGAACTCATCACCGACGGCACCCGCAACGCGCTGCCCGGGCTCACCCGCATCCTCGGCGACTGCCGCAGCTTCCGGCCTGAGGTGAGCGTTGCGATCGAGAAGGAAATGCGCCGCATTGCCGAGGGTACGGCGCAGGCCTATAACGTAGCAGCGCAAGTCACTTACGCGCGCGAGTTCGTGCCCTTGATCAACGACGCGGCGCTTGTCGACGAGGCGCTTGCGGCGGCCCGAGACGTGCTGGCCGAGGACGCCGTTGGCGTCGCGGCGGAGCCGATGACGGCCTCGGAGGATTTCGCCCGCTTCCTGAACGAGGTGCCCGGCTGCTTCGTCTTCATGGGCAACGGCAACTCCGCGCCGCTGCACAACCCGTCCTATGACTTCAACGACGAAGGCCTGCTCCACGGCGCGCGCTTCCATGCGGCGGTGGTGAGGAGAAGGCTGGCGGTAGGCGGTTAGCAATCTCCCTAGTAACCCTTTCTTCTCAGCTTTCATGCAGTATTGCCCGAACGGCGGGCAGGCAAACCAGGGCATGGCGGACGGCAATAAACGCAATGGCAAGTTCTGGGCGCAGGCGCTCGATCGCGCCCAACTCGGCCTTTGGGACTGGAACCTCGCGACCGGCGATTGCTATTATTCGCCGACCTGGTCGAGGATGCTGGGCTACGCCGAGGGCGAGCTCGCCAACACCTCCGATCTCTGGCTGCAGCTCACCCATCCCGACGACCGCGAAAGGGCGCAGCAAAGCGGCGACCGCCACATCGCCGGCCTGACCCCATCCATCGAGACGGAGCTGCGCCTGAAGCACAAGGACGGCCACTGGGTCTGGGTGCTCGACCGCGGCGGCATCGTCGAGCGCGACGCCGGGGGCACGCCGCTGCGCCTGATGGGCGTGCAGACTGACATCACCAGGCAGAAAGAGGCCGAGACCGCGCTGGATGAGGTCAATGTCCGCTTCCGCCTCGCGCTCGCCGCCAGCGGCACCGGCATCTGGCACCATGATATCGGCACCAACAAGAGCTATTGGGACGCCCGCACCCGCGAGATCTTCGGTCTGGTCAGCGACACCGACGAGGTGATGGCCGACCTCTGGCACACTTATCTCCACCCGGACGACAAGGAGGCCACCGAGCGGGCGCATTGGCAGCCGCTCGGCACGAACAGCGTAATCGCCAGCCAGTACCGCATCGTCCGGCGCGACGGCGTGGTCCGACACGTCGAGTCGCTGGTGCGCTTCATCGCCGCCGCCGGCTCGGCCGGCCAGATCCTCGGCACCGTGCGCGACATCACCGACGAGAAGAAGCGCGCCGAGGAGCTCGCCCATGCCGCCCACCACGATGCCTTGACCGGACTGTTGAATCGTTCGGCCTTCGACCGGCTGCTGGCCGAAAACATCGGCGCGGCCGGGCGGCTGCCGCTTGCCGTGTTCTATGTCGACCTCGACTACTTCAAGGCGCTGAACGACTATGCCGGCCATGCCGCGGGCGATGTCGCGCTGAAGAGCGTCGCCGCGGGCATTCGCGCCAGCCTGCCGCCTTCGGCGCATGCCGCGCGCCTCGGCGGCGACGAGTTCGCGCTGCTGGTGCCCAACTGCAACGACGCCTGCGCCGAACGGCTCGCCCGTGCCGTGCTGGCCGCCGTGCGCAACGCCGATCTTGGTTCCACAGTGGCGTCCCGCAGGTTGGCGGCCAGCGTCGGCATCGCCTTCGTCCGCGATCCCAAGATGACCGTGGCCGACGCGCTGGCCTGCGCCGACGACGCCTGCTACGCGGCCAAGGCTGGCGGGCGCGACCGTTTCGCGGTGTTCGCGCCCGAAACGGCTTCCGGGGCCGGCGGCCTCAATGCCGCCCGGCTCGCCGCCAAGCTGGTCGACGCGATGGAGGACAGCCGGCTGAAGCTGTTCGGTCAGGAGATCCATCGCTTGGGCAGGCCCTGGGAAGAGAGCCGCCACGTCGAGGTGCTGGCGAGGCTCGAAGGCCGCAACGGCAAGCTCATTCCGCCAGGTGAGTTCATACCGGTGGCCGAACGTTTCGGACTCGCCGCCCGGCTCGACCGCTGGATCATCCGCACTGCGCTCATCCGCCACGGCAAGGCGATGCTTTCCGGCGCCATCTCGCTCGGCTTCAACCTGTCGGCGCAGACGCTCTCCGATCCGCAGCTCTGGGGTTTCGTCGACGCGGCAATCGCCGAGAGCGGCGCGCCGCCCTCGGCAGTCGGCTTCGAGATCACCGAAACCGCCGCCGTCACAAATTTCGACGCGGCGGAAGAATTCGTGCGCAAGGCCAGGCTGCGCCATTGCCGCGTCAGCCTCGACGATTTCGGCGCCGGCATGAGCTCCTTCGAATATCTCAGGCGCTTCCCCATCGACGCCATCAAGATCGACGGCTCCTTCGTCGAGCACATCGCCGACAGCCGCTTCGACCGCGAGATCGTCTCGGCGATCACCGGCATCGCCCGCTCGATGGGCTGCGCGGTCGTCGCCGAGAAGATCGAGGAAAAGAGCGCGCTGGAGATACTCATTGGCATGGGCGTCGCCTATGGCCAGGGTTATTTCCTGCACCGGCCGGAGCCGCTGGAGGCAATCGTGGCAAGGGCGGCCGGCCAGCCGGTGCTGCTTGAAAGGCCGCAGTTCCGGCTGAGCGGTATAAAATAAGCAACTGCTAAAATTGAATCCGCTGATTTAAGGGCGCCGTAATCCGGCAGGGCAATGGTGCTCCATCGACAATAGGATCGGGGCGACCATGAAGAAACTTCCCTTGCTGGCGGCAACGGCGATCGGCCTGTTCGGCATCCTGGCGACGGGGCAAAGCTTTGCGGGCTCGGACCATGGCGGCCAGGTGACGGCGGCCCTGCCGGACGACAATGACGACCAGGGCGCCGCCGCCGGCGATGACGGCGACCGCGATGTCGCCGAAAATGACGAGACCGGCCGCAAGGGCGAGGGTGTCGGTTCGGGCTCGCATCAGGACGACCAGGGCGATGACGAGGACGGCGAGGGCGGCGATCACGATCACGACGGCGGGGACAGCGCAGGTCATGACGGTGGCGACAGCGGCAGCCATGATGGCGGGGACGGCGGAGACGGCGGCAGCCATGACGGTGGCGACGACTGATCGGCGGCGCCTGAACAGCGATCTCCCTTCGGCGGGCTGGGCGCCGCCCGCCGGCCCGTCGGTCGAGCGCATAGTGGCCGCGCTGCCGTCCTAGGGGATTCTTAAGATATAAGCGGCTATCACCTTGCCGAACCGATTTCGTTCCGCTCGAGACATGATGTCTTGGCTCGACTATCCGGCGCCCATCCGATGGTGGACGGGTTCCGTTGAGGCCAGCAATGTCTCCACTGTCCGCGCTGAACAACGCCGTCCTGATCCTGCAGCCGCAACTTTCGACATCGGCGGCCGCATCGGTGGGAGACAGTCTTGTCGCGAGCATCAATCGCGTCCATGCCGGTGCCGGCGCGGGCTCGCCGCTGACGCAGGCGCAGGCCAGGATCACCGAGTCCATGTTCAGCGTGAACAACCTCGACGCCACGCAAATGAAGGCTCGGCTGTTCGAGCGCGTCGGCAAGGAATTCGGCATCGATCAGGACGATTACGATTCCCTGTCCTCCTACGGCTCGGCTATCAAGACCGCGCTCGACGACCTGAAGCAGAAATCCTCCAGCATTGCCGAGATCGAGAAGAAGCTGGGACTGGATGAGCTCGGCATTTCGCTCGATACGCTGGTCAATGCGATCGTCGATCCAAATGGCAGCGATGGCGACAGGCTGGATGCCGCGCTGGAGAAGAAAGCCGGCGACCGCGGCAGCAGGGGCGAGGGGAAGGCCGCTTCGCATACCCCGACGCAGCCGGGCGAGATCGGTCTTTACGGCGGCTGAGCGAGACGAGCGATGTCTTCACCTCCCGTGCTGAACAACACCGCTTTGCCGATCCTGCAGCAACAGCGCCCGCCGGCGGCGGCCAGATCGGCCGCGGACAGCCCCGCCGGGTCCGTCGCCGGCTCGCCCCCGTCGCAGGCCGGGAATTCTCAATCCATCTTCAGCGTGAGCAACCTCAACGTCACGGCAACGAAAGTCCGGTTGATGGAGCGCGCCGGCAAGGAGTTCGGCATCGACCAGGCCGACTATGAATCCGTGTTTTCCTACGGTTCGGCGGTCAAGAACGCGGTCGAGGCGTTGAAACAGCTATCCCCCTCGGCGATCGCCGGGATCGAAAGGCAGCTTGGCCTGGACCAGCTCGGCATTTCGCTCGATACGCTGGTCAATGCGATCATCGATCCGCAAGGCAGCGACGGCGACCGGCTCGGCGCCGCGCTGGAGAAGCAGGTGGGCGATGATGGCAAGGATGAGGGGAATGCCGCTTCGATCCGGCCGGACGAGATTGGTCTTTACGGCGGCTGAGGTCGCGTTCCGTCATACCCCCCCTCTGCCCCGCCGACGTCTGTTGTTGCCGCAAACACCCCGCCGAGGCTTACGCCGATCACCATAGTCGGTTGGGCCAGCCGTGGATTTCTTCTTCTCCTTGGCGGTTGACGGCGGACGCGCCGCCGCGCTTTTCAGATGCGGCTATGCCGCCGGAGCCACTCAGCCCTCGGCCTTCATGGTGCGTGCGATCTCGAGCAGCTTGTCGCGATCGTGCCCGTGCTCGCGGATCAACTCGCGCGCCTGCTTCGGCGAGAGATCGGTATTCTCCGCCAGGAATCGCACGTCCGGATCCTCGCCGCCCTTGGTCGGCAAGTTGCCCGAGGGCGGTGCGTTGGCTGCACCCGGGCGATGCGGGATTTTGCTGTTCATCTTAGGCCTCCTTTGATGTCCGCCCGGCCGTATTCGGCCGGCGGCGTGCGGCCTTCTTGCGGCGCAGCACCTCATCGGTTCCGACGATGTTCTTCGAGCCGCCGGTGATGGCGGTCGAAACGACCGCCGGCGGATCGCTCGCCGGGAAACTGTCCTCCAGACCGGACTGCAGCTGCTCCTCCAGCGTCTCCGGAATCTCCGAGCGCCCTGCCGTGCGCCGGTCGTCGATCTCTTCCAGATCGTGCTTGGCATCGGGATGTTCGCGCACATTGCGCAGCGTCGACACAATGAGCTCGACCGCGAACTCCTTCATCGCCTCGCCATCCGGCGCGGCGATGACGGTTTCCTCGACAAGGCGCACGAGCGACGTCTCGAGCTTGTCCAGTTCCCGCATGCCCTGGCAGCCCGCCAGCCTTTGGATCAGCGAATGGATCAGCAGCGGAGCAAAGATCGAATAGGCATGCATGCGTGCCTCGTCGACGCGCTCGGGGTGAAGTGTGTGCACGGACATCGGTGCCTCCGTTGAACCTGGCGGCGGCGGGCCACCGCGTGCTTTTTTGAGGAACCGGGAGAAGGGGAAGAAGTTCCAATTGCGGAGGGAGGAGCGCCGGAGCGGTCACGCAATTTCGGACGGAGACGACCGTTGCGCACTTTTTCTTCAGGGCGGCGCCCGCATTGCTTTCGGGTGTGCCGAACCGCTTGGGCGCTTCATGCCCGGGGCCACGGTCCGAACTGCCCCTACGACTGAAGTCCAAGCGGCCCGCGCATTGGGCCGGCGGCGGCAACCAAAGCAGAAGCTTCGAGTTGGTGGGCGGTCGTCGGTGGACCCCCCTCCATCGTCGACATTTTGGGTGCCCGCTTTTTCCGCGCAAAGGGCGGGCACCCAATACCGTCGGAACCCAAAAACCATCCGAATAGGAAGCCGCGTTGCCGGTTTCGGAAGCGAGACGACGTTTTGACCTTTATTTCTGCCAAGTCCAAATCGCGAGAAGCTGAAAGCCATCCCGCAAACGACAACCATCTCTCCGCTCTGGCCGATGTCTCGATCCTCGAATTCATCATTGACGATGACGACGTCGCCGACATTGCCAGGCGCGCCGAGCGCCTGGGCAATGCCGTGGTGATCGTGATGGCGCTCTGCCTGATCGTTGCGCCGGCGATCTATCTCACCCTGGCCTACGGCTTATAGCGGCCGGTCACCCATTCAGGCATCGCAACTATTTCGCCTGGAAAAAGGCGCGCAGCGCCGCTGCCGTCTCGGCCGACGCCTCCTCGGGGAAGAAATGCCCGCCGGGCATCGCTCCGCCGCTGACATTGCCGGCCCACTCCTGCCATAGCGCCAGCGGCCCGCCTTCTTGCGCGTACCACTCGGCCAGCGCGCCGTGCCCGCTCCATAGCGCCAGCACCGGGCAGGCGATGCGCCGGCCCGCTGCCCGGTCCGCATGGTCATGCTCGCGGTCGAGCGTCGCTGCCGCACGATATTCCTCGCAGATGGCGTGCGCATGAGCCGGATCGCGCAAGGCATCGGCATAAGCCTGCCGGACCTCGGCCGGAAAGGCGGCAGGCGAGGAGCCCCAGCTTTCCAGCGCATTGTCGACGATCGCGTCCGCGGCTGCCGCCATGATCGTCTCCGGCAGCGGCTCGGGCTGCGCAAGCAGCGACCATGGCCAGTAGCCGAGCGCCAGCCTTGCGTCGGCCCGGTCCCAGGCATCGGCGGTGGCGATGATGTCGAGCACAGCAAGTTTCTCGACGCGGTCGGGATGGTCGAGCGCCAGCCGATAGGCGACGCGCCCGCCACGATCGTGCCCGGCAACCATGAAACGGGAAAAGCCGAGCTTCGTCATCAGCGCCGCAAGGTCGGCAGCCATGGCGCGCTTGGCATAGGGCGCGTGATCCGGACTGGACGGCGGGCAGGAGCTTTTCCCGTAGCCGCGCAGGTCGGCGCAGACGACGCTAAAGCGATCGGCGAGCTTCGGCGCCACGTCGCGCCACATCAGATGCGTCTCGGGAAAGCCGTGCAGCAGCAGCAGCGCCGGCCCGCTGCTGGCACGGCGGATGAAAATCCGTGCCTCGCCCGTCTCGAACTCGGCGATTTCGAAATCGTCGAACATGTTTTTTGCCTCCGGCAGGCGGAACGGCGGAGGCCGGGGATGGTTGCTATGACCGCACGCGGAAAGGGTTTCGCTCGGCCGACGCCTTGCGATGTTCGAACCGGCCGGAATCGAGTGTAAGGGACGCCTCGAACATCTGGTTTCTTTTTTCGTTCCGCACTTTGACGGTGATCTTGAGATGATCGCCGCCCGGTATTTCGTCGCGCGCGACATCGTACATTCACGACCGCGGTCACTGTCCAAGAGGCTGATTCTGAAGGGAAATCCGCCTGCGTCGGCTCAGTTGTTGCTACTGTCATGACCGGTCGTCTGCAACCGGCCCGATCCTCCAACGTTAGCTTTTGCGAATGGAGGACAGAAGAGCCAGAATGCTGGAATCCCTGTTTCTCAACCTTGGCCAGCACGATGCCCTTTCGGACGAAGAGAAGGGCTTGTTGAGCGGCGCAATGTCGGTCGAGAAATATTTCGTCACCGGCGAGGATATCGTCCAGGAAGGGTCGAGGCCGACCTCCAGCACGCTCATCGTGGACGGGCTCGCCGCACGCTACAAGGTACTCGAGGACGGCGGGCGGCAGTTCACCTCGCTGCAGGTCGCCGGCGATTTCGTCGACCTCCATGCCTTTCTTCTGAAGACCATGGACCATGGCATCATCGCGCTCTCGCCCTGTCATGTGGTGGCGGCCGACCACGGCAAGCTGCGTGCAATAACCGAGCAGGCGCCGCATCTGACCAGGCTGTTGTGGCTGGACACGCTTGTCGACGGCGCCATCCACCGCGAGTGGATCGTGGCCATGGGGCGCCGCTCCAAGACCTCGCATTTGGCGCATCTCATCTGCGAGTTGTTCGTCAGGCTTCAGGTCGTGAAGAAGACCCATGGCATGAGCTTCCATCTGCCGCTGTCGCAGGCTGTGCTCGCCGATGTGCTCGGACTCTCGGTCGTGCACATGAACAGGGTCATCGGAACGCTGCGGCGCATGAACGTGATCAGCTGGGTCAACCACATGGTCGCGATCCTCGACTGGGAGCGTCTCGTCGCGATCGCGGAATTCGACCCGACCTATCTCAGCATGAACAACGAGCCGAGGTGAGGGCGCACTTCAGAGCATTCCAGGAAAAGTGTCTAACGGTTGGGCTCGGTGACTTCGCCGTAGCCTCCGTCCGGAATTGCGTCAAAACAAACTAGCCTGGCGGCTTCTTGCGGTCGCGGGACGAAATCTGGTCGAGCATGGAGAGCGCGGCGCTGGGATCGACCGGTTTCAAGAGGCCCTGTTGCGCGGCCGCCTTCTTGAAGGCGGCGAAAGCAACAGCCGGCCGGCAGATGCCCGCAATGGCGTCGTCCACCAGCCGCGACGCCGCGAGATAGTCCGGCGCCTCCTTGTTTTTCCAGCTTCCCTCCAGCGCCTTCCTTGCGTCGGCGATCGATGAAACCACCATCGAGCCGCCGTTGATGAAGCGGATGGTGAGCGGCAGGAATCGGCTCATTCCTCGTCACCACCCAAGCCATTCATGAACCCGCCAGGCGAGGCCGACGAATGGCGCCGCGGTCAGCACCGCCGCCGTCAGGATGAAAACGGGGTTGTTTGTCCAAAATGATTTCATGTTGCCACCACCAGAATTGGGATCGCCATAAACGAAGATGCCGCCGGCGGGTTGCATCCGATCGACCAGGGGCGAGCTACACATTGCTCGCTGGCCGGATGGGCGGCGCCGGCAGGTGGGGCGGGCGCGGACACACCCTCAGTGGCACGTCGGCGAGCGAGGCCCGGATCGGCCTGAGAGGGGCGGTCGGCGCGGCGGCAGGCTGGCGCACAAATGCCGCCGACAGCTTGCCGATCAGATTTCGAAAGTCCATGGAACTCTCCTCCTGCAGAGTCCCCCAAAACAACGATCGACTAGCAACTATGGCGATCGCCCGCATTTAACTTTGATGTAGTGCGCGTCTTGGCTGCGCGGCCGAGGCCGACCCGACAAAAGCCAACCTTTTCCACCGGCATGCGTTGTCTATCGAGAAGGAGATGGCGATGCCGACCGATACTCGAACGAAGTCCGACAGCGCGCAGACGGCGAGCCGGCAGCGCAGCGTGCAGCGCAAGGTCGACGCCACCGATCGCGCAAAGCCCAACGGCAAATCGCACGGCCCCATGCAGGCCGGCGCGCGCGAATATCCGGTGCCGCCGTTCCCGAAGCAGCACCATGCGAAGCCCGGCGAGGAATGGGCGATCGTGCCGGCGCCGCTCTACGACGCGCCGTTCTGGCAGGGCTCGGGCAAGCTGGCAGGCAAGGTCGCGCTGATCACCGGCGGCGATTCCGGCATCGGCCGCGCCGTTGCTGTGCTCTTCGCACGCGAAGGCGCCGATGTAGCCATCGTCTATCTCAGCGAGGATCGCGACGCCAAAGCGACGAAAGCAGCGGTAGAGGCCGAAGGCAGGCGCTGCGTCACGCTTCGCGGCGATGTTTCCAAACGGACCTTCTGCCGCAAGGCGGTGGAACAGACAGTGAAGGCGTTGGGCAAGCTGGACGTGCTTGTCAACAACGCCGCCTTCCAGGTGCATTCAGCCGATTTCGTCGACCTCACCGAGCAGCATTTCGATACCACATTGAAGACCAACCTTTATGGCTATTTCCATATGGCGCAGGAAGCGGTGCCGCACATGAAGCCGGGCTCGGCGATCATCAACACGGGCTCCGTCACCGGCATAGAGGGCTCGAAGGATCTGGTCGATTATTCGATGACCAAAGGCGGCATCCACGCCTTCACCCGGGCGCTCTCCGGCAACCTGATCGGCAAGGGCATCCGCGTCAACGCGGTGGCGCCGGGTCCGGTATGGACGCCGCTCAACCCGTCGGAAAAGCAGGCCGAGGACGTCGCGCAATTCGGCGCCAAGACGCCGATGAAGCGGCCCGCCCAGCCTGAGGAGATCGCGCCGGCCTATGTGTTTTTAGCCTCGCCGCAATGCTCCAGCTACATCACCGGCGAGATCCTGCCGATCATCGGGGGTTACTAACCCATGAGGAGGATCCCATGCAGAAAGCTCTTCTCACAGTGGCCGTCGTCCTGATGTCGGCGCTGTCGGCGGCGGCGCAGACGGCCGATCAACCGATGGACCAGCAGCTCATCCCCGACCTGCAGCAACTAGGGGACTGCCAGGCCAAGCCCGACACCAAGGACCCTGACCAGAAGCAGCAGGCCGACACGGCCGAACTGTCGGAAAAGCTCGACAATTGCAACGGCGTGCTGAAGCCGCCGCCCACCGGCGACAAGAACGCCACCGTTCCGCCGGCCGACAACAGCCAGATGCCGATAATCAAGCCCGGCGAGCTGCCGCCGCAGACGCCAAAATAGAACATGGGGATCGGCCCGGTTTGAAACCTTTCGGGGGCCGGCAAGTTAACGTCTGGTAGTCCCGGACACCCGAACTACCTCCCACAATTGCCGCCCCGGTTTCTCCCATCCGGGGCGGTTTTTTGCTACCTACGCAGGCTCGACATGCTCCGCCGTATTGCCCGATCTGCGCGGTCCGGAAGCGCGGAACCATCAGGCTCTTGCCGAATTGACCTCGGCGGGCCGCGTCAGCCGGACCTGGTGGCAAAGGGAACAGGGTGGTTTTTCCGGCTTCATACCCTGGCCAACGAAAAGGCAGTCGAGCTCTTGTCCCACCCGGCCCGCTCTAATTCGGGCGTGGGCAACGCATGGCAGAACGTCCAGTATCCGAACCTGCGTCTCCTGTCCGAGATAGACGGTGAGAGATATGCAGCGCTGGTTCCAGGAAGCCTGGGTTCTGCTGAAGGAGAGCGTTGCCGGGTACCTCAACGACAACGCCCTGAGCCATGGCGCGGCGATGGCCTTCTATGCCACGACCTCGCTGGCGCCGATCCTTCTGATCGTCGTGGCGATCGCGGGTATCGTCATCGGCAACGACGCCGCCCAGCTCGCGCTCTCGGCCGAGTTCTCGGGCGTGATGGGACCGCAGAGCGCCGATCTGCTCAAGGCGACGATCGAGACCGCCGCGCATCGCAGGTCCAGCACGCTGGCGACCATCGTCGGTCTGATCGCGCTCCTTGTCACCGCCTCCGGCGTCTTCGGCGAGATGCAGCAGTCGTTGAACGAGATCTGGAAGGTGAAGCCCAACGGCCTCTCGCTGTCACGCCTGGTTCGGGCGAGGGCTGCGAGCCTCGGCCTTGTAGCAGCCCTTGGTTTCATGCTTCTGGTGTCGCTCGCCGCGAGCACGGCGATCTCGGCCCTGAGCGAGTTGATCAACGAGCGCCTGCCATTCGGCGAGTTGATCGTCAGCGCCGTCAACACCATCGTCTCCTTCGTGCTGATCGCGCTGCTCTTCGCGGCGATCTACAAGGTCCTTCCTGACCGCAGGCTCAAATGGCGCGACGTCGCCATCGGTTCAGTGGTCACCGCGCTGCTCTTCACAATCGGCAAGTCGCTGATCGGCTGGTACATCGGCACCAGCGCCATCGCGACGTCCTACGGTGCTGCCGGCGCGCTGATAGTCGTGCTGCTGTGGGTCTACTATTCGGCCCAGATATTCCTCTTCGGCGCCGAGGTCACCCGCGCCTATTCGGTGCGGAGCGGCAGCCGGCCCGACCTCGCGCCCGTGGTGGCGGCGGCCGCCAACAATACGGAGAGATCAGCCGGTTCATCCAAGCCAGGCGTGTCGGATGGCGAGGTCGCCATATGGATCGTTTTCAGCAGCCTAATCACACTGCTGGTCTCGCAGGTCTGGCGGCGGAGGGGCTGAAGAACCCGTCCCCGCCACATAACTTGAGGCCATCGTCCTTAAGACGAGGCATTCTTCGTTCGGGGCTGAGCCCTTGGGGACGTGCAATGGCGATCCGGCCATCCTGGCGCGCCGTTGGAACAATTAGCCGCTACTGAAGTTCCATCTCCGCAGTGTCCCTCCAAGGTAGCTGCCGACCGGAGGCCACACATCCGGTCGGGCCTGCGCTCTGCAAAAGGCGCAGGCCTCGGCGCCGGGGGGTGACAGGGACTCCATGCATCGACCGCTTTACTTCCTTGCCGAGTTTTTCTCCAAGCCGCCGGGATTTTATGCCCTGCTGACGGCTGCGCTGATTTGCGCCGCTTTCGCCAGCGCTGCTCTCGGCACCTACATCGTATCGATCTCGGCACTGGCGCTCACCGGCGTCGTGCTTATCCAGAATGCTCGCGACACGGCCGCCATGCAGGCCAAGCTCAATGAAATCATTGTTGCGCTGACGCCGCCCGCAACGAGGTTGTCGGCCTAGAGCATGAAGCGCCGGAGGACATAAACGAGGAGCTGGAGAACATCGAAACGCGCGCCTTCGACGTGGCTGGCGCGAGCGCTTCCGAGCCCATGTCCGAGAGCAAGGCGGCCGTCCGGAATTCCCGTGAAGACAAACGGCTAGGGTAGGGGATGGCCGCCCCGTCGCGGTTCTGCGTGTTCTGGATCAGGAATGCCATCAGGAAGGTGATGATCGTGGTGCCGGTGTTGATGATGAGCTGCCAGGTCTCCGAGTAGTCGAACACCGGCCCGGTTCCTCCCCAGACCAGAACCGATGCCAGGCACAGAGCGAATGCGAAGGCCCAAGGCTTGCCGGCGGCGTGCGCGACGGCCTCCGCCACCTGATTAAATGCCTTTTCCATATGACGATCTCAATTGCGGGGTGCGAGCCCTGGGACGTGGGTCCCAAGGCTCCGGGGGAAGACGGGATCGAGGGACGATCCTGTCTTCCGCTAGCGCTGTTTCATGCAGCCTCGGCCGCTACGTTGACGGCGGATTCGGCGAGCTCGGTAAGCGCCGCGTCCGTCTCCTTTTCTTCACCCAGCGTCCTGTCGAAAAGGTTGACGGCCTCGGTCAGGCCGAGTTCGGACGCCCATGTCCGAAGCGTGCCGTAGCGAGAGATCTCATAGTGCTCGACCGCCTGCGCCGCCGCCAGCAGGCCGGCGTCGAGGGACGGCGAGCCCTTGTACTCCTCCATGATCTCTGCGCCTTCCTCGGTGATGCCGATGATCGCAGCGCAGGTCTTGCCGACGGGCTTCTTGTTGATCACCTCGAACACTTCCTCGAGGCGCGCGACATGCTCCTCCGTCTGGACGCGATGCTTCTCGAAGGCAGCCTTCAGCGCGTCGTCCTGCGCTGCCTTGGCCATCTTAGGCAATGTCGCCAGAATTTTCTTCTCGGCGAAATAAATGTCCTTCAGCGTGTCGTGGAAAAGTTCATTCAGGCCTTTTTTCGAGGCTGTTTTCGTGGTCGCCATGTCTCGGATCTCCTGGTGGGTTGGTCAGCCTCAACTCGACCCGAAACGACTTGTTCCTAAAAGAATTTCAGCCATGAGACGGCCGAAAACCATCATTTGTTATTGACTATTATCGACCGTCATTTTCGGCGCTCGGGGGTGCTGAAGTCTGGTGCGTCTGGGGGAAGGAATACCGCTGAGGTCAGAAGGCACTCGCGCCAGGCCGGATGTTCTGCCGGCGCTCCGGCCCACCTCCTGCATCACAGTCGACCGCGACCCCTCCCGCCGATGTCAGTCCGTGGGTTCTGCATCGGTGCTGGCGGGATCGATCTTTGCGAGGCGAGCCCTGGCCTCGGCGACACGCTGTTGCGCTGATCTTATCCTGCTGCAAAGCGCGAGATTGATTCCAACTCCGCAGTTCTCTTCCAGCATCTTGTTGGCACGTTCGAGGACAAGCTCCGCTCGGTTAAGGCGTTGCCTTGCCCTGCCCAATTCCAAGGTCAGATAATCCATTCTTACCGCGCCATCGGTTGCGGTCCCTTCGAGTGGAAAACCGTTGCTGATCGCATTGGTTCCGGGCGCGGGCTCGCAGCCTCCGGCTACTCCGAGGCGCGAATACGGAGCGGCTTCATTGGCTGCCTTGCTGACAAGCGGTTTTGCGAGTCATGTGGGGGTCAGCGGTTTTCGCGATCGTTGGGGCGGTCTCGCCCGTTCTTTCGGGCGAGATTCTCCAGCAGGACTCGAACCTTCTCGGGTAGCCGCTGCTCCACCCGGAAGAAAGGCCATGCGCGCAAATGGCGCCGGAGCGCCTCACTGGAAAACTGGCGTCTCAGCAACCGAGCCAGGGCCTCGATACGACGTTGATCTTGGGCCATTGGTGTGCATGTCCTGTCAACGCGAAACAGACAGCTCATGAAGATGTTCCGGCGCGCGAGTGTGAATTGCCGCGCTTGCCGTTGCTGGCGCTTCGGGACTGGAGTTGTGTAAGCCATTGAAACCTTGTTCAGCCGAACGCGTTGCCTCACGTATCAATCGCGGGAGGAACCTTCACGATGCTGAAGACAGGGCCAGGTCGGGAGCACGCCTATGACCCGGTCGAATTCGCACAAAAGCACGGCCTCACCCTGAGGCAGGCCGAAATCGTGATCCACGCCAATGAGCCGTCCAAACACAAATGCTTGGCGGCTCCGATCTTTCTCCAGGCAATGAAGGAACTCGCGAAGAATCGCGAAAATCGCTCGCCTGGCTAACCCGGCGAATCCGTGCCGGCCTTTCAGGAAGCGAGCCTCGCGCAGCAGCGAAGGGCCTACGATGTTAGATCGGCGCGGCTGCCCGCCTAGCGCTTCCGCTTTCCGCCGTCCGGTGACTTGAGTTCCGGTGCCACCTGCGCCTCGCGCATTAGCCGCAGTGCTTCGTCAGGCGTGAGACCGCACCTGCGGGCAAAATGAACGGCCTCAGCAGCCTCCGACCGGGAGGCTGTCGCTATGGCGGACAAGGCCGATTTCGATTTCTTCTTAGCCATCGGTTCAGCGTGCTATGAATCACTTAGTCAGCTAATATAGAAGCATTGTTCTGAAATGCAAATTTTTGGACTTTGATGCACTGCTCGGAGCGCAACATTCGCTTAAGATCAATATATCGATTGCGAGTTGGAAAAGGAGCAATGTCGCGCGACAGCGCTCCTTTTTCGGCGGTGGACGAGGAAGCCTACCAGCCCTGGCGGGCGTACCACTCGTCTATGTCGCGGCGGACGCGATCCTTCTCGATGCCGTAGCGTTCCTGAATCTTGCCTTCGAGCTGGTCGCGCTTGCCGGCGATGCGGTCGAGGTCGTCGTCGGTGAGCTTGCCCCACTGTTCCTTGACTTTGCCCTTGACCTGCTTCCAGTTCCCTTCGACGCGGTTCCAATCCATGATAGTCCTCCTGATTGAACACGAATGCCAAACGGTCACGCAGCGCGGATGTTCCAGTGAGGCGCCGCTATCCACTTCTGCTTAGGCGCTTGCCTTGGTCCCCAGCCGCGCTAGCTAATGCCGATGGCGATATCCGGGGCGAATCAGTGAAATCCGGGGGCGGGAAATCAGCAGATACCATTGCCAATGCGCGGCTGGCGGCCATCGTCGATTCCTCCTTCGACGCGATCATCGGCAAGGACCTGCACAGCATCATCACCGACTGGAACCGCGCGGCCGAACGCTTGTTCGGCTACGGCGCGGAGGAAGCCATCGGCCGATCGATGCTGCTGCTCATACCCGAGCATCTGCATGACGAAGAGGCCGACATTATCGGCCGCATCCGCCGAGGCGAAGGCATTGCGAGCTTTGACACGATGCGAAAGCGCAAGGATGGCTCGCTGATTGCTGTCTCAGTCACGGTTTCGCCGATCAGGAACTCTTCCGGCGATATTGTCGGCGCGTCCACGATCGCCCGCGACATCACCGCCGCCAAGGAGAGCGAGCGCCGCATCCGGCTCCTGATGCGCGAGGTCAACCACCGCGTGAAGAACCAGTTCGCGGTGATCCTGTCGATGGTGAGGGAAACCAACAAGCGCTCGGCCAATCCCGGCGAATTCGAGGACATGATCCGCGCGCGCATCATGGCGCTGTCGCGCTCGCACGATCTTCTGGTCACTTCGGAGTGGGCGGGAGCCAGCCTCTTCGACCTCATCCAGGAACATCTGAAACCGTTCGGCCATGAGGAGCGCATCTCGCTCTCCGGTCCCTTGCTGACGCTACAGTCGAATGCCGTGCAGAATCTCGGCATGGCCTTCCACGAGCTCGGCACCAACTCGTCAAAATATGGCGCGCTGGCGGGCGAGGGCGGGCATGTCGAGATCACCTGGACGGTCGAGACCGGTCCGGAGGCGCGGCGCCTGTTTCACCTGGTCTGGCAGGAGACGTCGAATGCCGATGCCGGCATTGGCGAGCCAGATGAGACCATGCGCAAGGGCTTCGGCACGGTGGTGCTGCAGCGGGTGGCACCGCAATCGCTCAGCGGCTCCTCCAGCCTCGAGCGCTCGCCCGGTGCGTTGAAATGGTCGCTGACGGCGCCGCTCGAGGCGATCGTCATACCGCAGCTTGGCGCCGAGACCGAAGGGGACTTCAGCGTCTGAAGGCCGTTTTCAGCCCTCCAGGCATCTTCAACCGGGGAACGACGCCTGGCCGCGGCCTCCTTGCAGGTCCGTAAAAGAGTATTACATCAATTAATTAAGCGTGCGGTGTTCACGCTTGTGCAGTTGCTTCGGTCAAGCTCCATGGAGGTTGTCATGCCAAGCAAACTGATGGAAGGAAGAAAGAGCCAGGACTGGATCAATCTGGTCCTCGCGATCTGCCTGTTCATCTCACCCTGGGTCATCGGATTCACTGCGGCAATGGTGCCCGCGTGGAACGCCTGGATTGTCGGCGTTGCGCTCGGCGCGCTGGCGCTCGCGACGCTTTCGGTGTTCGCCGAATGGGAAGAATGGGTAAATGTCGTTCTCGGGCTCTGGCTGATCGTGTCGCCCTGGCTGCTGGGATTTGCAGCCGACAGGAACGTGATGCTCACGCACGTCGTCCTCGGCGTGCTTGTGGTCGCGGCATCGGCCTGGGCCGTCTGGGACTTCCGTCACCCCCACGCGCATGCGTGAGCGGTGATTGAACGGGGGCCCGCCGCGCGAGCGGCGAGCTCCTGGAACTGAGCGAAGACATATCGGGGCATGGGGCTGAACGGCGGTTGCGGCTTCACGCAATTGCTGCAAGCGGATACCTTTTCGTGCATTCTTGGGAATGGCCTCGATGCTTCACCCCGACACCCCCGCCAAATGCTGCTCCTATTGCGGCGGCCGCGACCATGATTTCGAGGAGTGCCCGAAGCGCAAGGCCGATGCCGAGAAGGAACGGAAGGCGGAGCAAAGATCCGAGCGGCCGATGGCAAGCATCAGCGGGCTGAACGAAGCGTCATTGAGTTGCGGCGGGCCTAGCGAGCGGAGCGCCCTAGCTTTGCCGCCTTGCGCAGATCGTCATTCATGCGCGTCTGCCAACCGGGTCCCTGGGCACGGTAGGCGCTGAGCACGTCGGGATCGAGCTTCAGAGAGACAGCTACTTTTTTGATTTCCGCGCGCGGCCGTCCAGGTTTGCGGCGCGGCAATGCTTCCGCAGGCTGCGCATCCGGGTCGGCCAACGCCGCGGCTCTGATTGCCGTGTCCTCCTCGTCCGATATACGTGAAAGGGCAGCCCGGGCTATGGCCAAAGCCTCTTCACGGGTGCGCGCCGGCGCCTTTGCGTTGCGGCGCACCACGGCAGAGCGGGAATGGTCAGAGGTTTTCGACATAGCTGACAATCTCCTTCTTCGTTGCCCGACGGAGCGAAATTACCCGGATCGCTTCGCCACGCTCGACATAGACCATCACATAGATTGACGATGCCCGTGGCGACCAGGCGCTCTTCGCCATAGTTCTCGCTATCGTCGACAGCGATGATAGCGTTTGCAAAGTCGAATTCCAGAGCGAGCTCGAAATCGATGCCGTGTTTGGCTTTGTTGCTCCTGGCCTTCGCGGCATTCCATTCGAAATGCATCGCCCCCACCTGTTTCGACAATAAGTGTATATACGGAAAATGCTTCAGCTATGCAATATTCGTATATACGAAAATTCCCAAACGTCCGTGCCCCCGAAATCCCTTAGCGTATGGCCGTGACCATGATTTCGAGGAGTGCCCGAAGCGCAAGGCTCGGGCCGAGAGGGAAAAGGCAGCGCAAGGGGGCGAGCCGGCTGCTCGCGCGGAGCTTGGCCTGAACTGACTTCCGAACACTGGCAGCCATGGCGTCGAGCCCTGACTTTTTCTGGGATGGTCGAAGAACGGCGTTGAACCCGTCTATAGTCGGCACGTGGGTACGCGGGTGGCGGATGTCGTCTTAGCCAGAATCAGCGCGGAGCCTGCCGGACGGGTGTCGGCAGGGCGCTTGCGGTTTTTCGCATTCATGGCGATCGCCGCGTTCATGATCGCCGGTCCGGCCGCTGAGCAGGTCTTCGGGGTAAGAACGGCGTTGCTGCGCTCCTGGACCATGTTCCGTGCGATTGGGCTCAACGTGATCGACGCTTCCTTCGAGGTCCGCCGCCCCGACGGCGCGCTTTTCCCGCTCGACCGGTTCAAGATGCTCGGCGCTCCTCGCAACGGCAGGCTAAAGCGGATCGAAAGCCGCGACGAGCTGGCTTCCGTCATCAAGCGGCTCTGTACGGCCGCCGGGCAGGGCGCCGACATCCGTGTCCGCGCACGGCAGGCCACGCGCAGTGGCTGGCAGACCGTCCACACCGATGCCGAAAATGCCTGCGCCGGCTGACGCCATCGCTGAATGGCGTCCGGTGCGCGCCATTGCGGCACGGTTCGTCGACTGGGCGGTCGGTACCGAGGGCTCGTCGCGTTCGTCCGCGTTGGTCCGCATCGGCCTGGCAATGCTGTTCTGGTCGCGTTGGGCGGGCGAGTTGCTGCTCTATAGGGACCAATCGCCGAACGGTCTGTTTCTGGCAGTCAACTTCTTCGTCGCCACGGCGCTGCTCTTCGTCGGCTATCATAGCCGCATCGCCGCTGTCTGGACGGGCTCGGTCGGGCTGGCGATGTACTACTATTTCGGCCACCAGCTTGGTCGCGAGCCCTGGACCCACCATCATACCTATTTGCTTGCCATCGCCGCGCTTCTGATCGCGCTCACCCCCTGCGGCCTCTCCTATTCGCTGGACCGCTACCTGGCGGTGATGCGCGCCGAACGCACGGGCCTTCCGCCGCCAGCGGAGCGCGGCAATCTGTGGGGGCTGCGGCTGATCGTGGTGCAGCTCTCGGTGCTCTATTTCTTCGCCGCCTTCGACAAGACGAACTACGCCGTTCTCAGCGGCGCGCGGATCGAGCAGATATTCCTCTGGTATTACGCGGGCTCTGACTATCCAGCCGGCCTTGCCTGGCTCGCCACGATCGTGTCTCTCGCCGTGGTCGCGCTCGAATATTGTCTTGCCTTCGGCCTGCCGTTTCGTCGGACAAGGCGCTATCTGGTCCTGCCGGGCCTGGTCTTTCACGCCATCATCTATGTGACGCTGCCGGTCTATACGTTCAGCGCCACCATGGCGTTGCTCTATCTTGCCTATTTCGATGCGGATGCCGTCGACAAGGTCATCGCGCGACTCCAGGGGATCGGATTGGCCGCCAGAGAGGGAATTTCGTGACGCGCGGTTTGTTCTTTTCGGGCGCCCTCGTCGTCGCGCCGGCGATCGGTTTGGCCATGTTCTGCGACGCGGCGCGTGCCGGCGGTGCGAAGGACTATTATCCCAAGCGCGCATGGGGCTCCTTCAACGGTGGCCAGATGAACACGTCGATCCTCGTGTTCCGCGACCTCAACAGGAACGGGGTCTACGACCTCGGCGATAGGCCGATGCCGCATGTGGCGGTCGAACTCGGCAAGCCGAATGGCGACACCGTGATGAGGTGGACCAATGCCGGCGGCTTTGCCAATTTCCGGATGTCGGTTACCCAGCGCGATCTCGAGGTTGTCGATCCCGGACATTACTCGCTCCGGGTCGTGCCTCCGCCAGGCTGGTCCATCACCACCGGGAACGCGTCGCAGGAAAGCGACTATGTTGTTTCACCTGGCTCGCCAGGCGACATGATCGCATGCGCTACGACGCACCCGGTCGGGCTTGCGCCAGATCTGACGATCAGCGGCGCGGTCGCCGCCGGGTCGCGCATTTCCTTCACCGGGCCGGACGGAGTCACTGCCGCTGCCAAGGTTGAGCCGGATGGATGGTTCAGCGCACCCGCGACGCCCGGCGAGTGGCTGGTCGACGTTTCGGCCGACGGGGCGACGCAGCGGCGGAAAATTGTGGTCGGCGGCGCGCCGGTTGTTCTCTCCGCGTTTTCGGGCAAAGGCGGACCTGCCGAGGAGCCGCTGCCCGAACAGCATGTCGTCGGCTTCGACGACCTGCTGACGACGTCGGGCGTGTTCGAAATTCCATCCGGCTATGGCGGGCTCAACTGGTACAATCTCGTTGCCATGCACCAGCGCTTCACTGACGGCCCGGGCTACGTCAACACGACCATGTCGGGCGAATTCATCGCCTACAACAGCTCGGGGCACCCTGCGCAGGCGTTCAGCGACAAGCCGTTCGATTTCGAGGGCGCCTATTTCGGCGCCGGCTGGAACGACGCGGAGGGCGAGACGCTTGTTCTCAAGGCCTGGCGGGGCGACCAGCCCGCATATGAGGATCAGGTTGTGCTGTCCGCGAGCGGTCCGGTCTACTTCGCGGCCGACTACATGCGCATCACGCGGCTCGAGATCCGGACACAGCATCACTGGCAGGCCGCGATCGACGATTTCGCTTACCGCACCGGTCCGTAGCCCGACGCGCTTTAGGGTCGGGCCGCGTCAGCAAGACGATCTCTGGGAGATTCCGCAGGAACGGGCGCCGTCCGAATGGGTGGTGTTGTGATGGCTGGAGCCGCCGCCATTGCCGCCGGAACCGCCGTTCCCGCCTGAGCCTCCGTTCCCTCCGTCCCCGCCATTTCCACCGGCGCCGCCGTTGCCGCCATTGCCGCCGGATCCACCGTTACCACCGGATCCTCCGTTCCCGCCGTTTCCATTGGCACCGCCATTGCCGCCGTTTCCACCAGCGCCATTGCCGCCGTTCCCGCCGGCGCCGCCATTCCCGCCATTTCCACCGGCACCGCCATTGCCGCCATTTCCACCGGCACCGCCATTGCCGCCATTTCCACCGGCGCCACCATTGCCGCC
This sequence comes from Mesorhizobium captivum, assembly GCF_033977165.1. Taxonomy (NCBI): domain Bacteria; kingdom Pseudomonadati; phylum Pseudomonadota; class Alphaproteobacteria; order Hyphomicrobiales; family Phyllobacteriaceae; genus Mesorhizobium; species Mesorhizobium captivum. The sequence goes on along the minus strand of NZ_JAVIJB010000012.1, from coordinate 122,997 downwards.
GTTTCCCCCGGCGCCGCCATTGCCACCATTGCCGCCATTGCCGCCGTTGCCGCCAGCGTCGCCACCATTGCCGCCGTTTCCCCCGGCGCCGCCATTGCCACCGTTGCCGCCAGCGTCGCCACCATTGCCGCCGTTGCCACCGGCACCGCCATTGCCGCCATTCCCCCCGTTGCCGCCATTTCCGCCTGCGGCTTGGACCAGAAGAATGCGCTTGCCCTTTTGCATTTGGGCTACGGGATCTATCGACCGGTCGAACCCGTCCCGCAGCTCCGGCAAGACCGACGCCGCGCGAGTTGCTGTGGCCGTCGACACCAGCATGGTCGACGCGAGCAGCGCTGCCGCCAGAATACTCCCGAGCCGTGGCAAGGAACGACGCGCGATACCGGCATCCGCCATTAATGCGAAAAACCGCAAGCGTCCTGCCGACCCGGCAGGCTCCGCAGTGATCCTGGTTGAGACGATATCTGCCACCCGCGTACCCCCGCCTCGACTATAGACCGGTTCAACGCCTGATCTTCGACCATCCCAGAAAAAGTCAGGGCTCGACGCCGCGCCTGTGCGGCCGGCCTCTGCGGCTCGATCGGAGATCGGGCCTCCTGCTGCTCCGCCAACGTCTCACATCGTTTGGTGCGCGCGCCTCATCCCCTCAACGCATGCGACGCCGCGTCGGCAAACGAGATGTCGCCCTTGATCTCGCGCATCGCCATCGAGGTGACGGTGCGGCGCACGCCGGGCAGCCGGCTGAGCTCGACGCGCAGCATCCGGTCCAGCGCCCGCATGTCGACGGTGACGATCTGCAACAGATAGTCGGCCTCGCCGGTGGTTGCGTAGCAGCGGCGGATCAGCGGGTGCCTCTTCACCGCCGCCTCGAAAGCGTCCGAGACCTCGAAGTCGATCGACACCTGGATGAAGGCCTCGATGCCGAAGCCGATCGCGGCAGGATCGATGCGGGTGGAGTAGCCGCGGATGACGCCGGCGTCTTCCAGTGCCTTGACCCGCTTCCAGCACGGCGTCTTGCTCAGGCCCACCTCCTCGGCGAGATTGCCGAAGGAGACGCGCGCGTCGCGTTCGAGGGCGGCAACAATTCTGCGGTCAACGCTATCCAGCATTTTCTGTTCTCCAAGAATCCTGGAAAGACGATGGTTCGTCCTTCAGTTTCGGTAAATTGGATAACAGAAAGGAACAATGTTCAAGACGGAAGCGCTATCCTTGGCCAGATCGAACCATGCCCGCGCGAGGAGATGAGTCATGGACAAATCGGATTATCATGCCCGCATCGAGGCGCCTGAGATGCGCGACTATGGCGTTTACCTGAAAGTCGACGAGTTGCTTGCCTGCCAGAAGCCGCTCGCCGAGATGGTCAATGCCGATGAGCTGCAGTTTCAGATCGTGCACCAGGTCGAGGAGCTGTGGATGAAGCTCATCGCCTACACGCTGGTCGACGTGCTCGACTATCTGGAGAGAGAGGATACCCACCGCGTCGTCACCCTGATGGGGCGCGTGCACCGGCTGGTGCGGCTGATGACGGCGCAGCTCGACCTTCTGGAAACCATGTCTCCCAAGGAATACCAGCAGATCCGCCTCGAGCTCGGCAATGGCAGCGGCCAGGAATCGCCGGGCTTCAAGCTGATCCTGCGCCTGCCGCCGGACCTGTGGCGGGCATTCAGGCACGCCTATCTCGACGGACGCGGGCTTTCCGTCGAGGACATCTACGACGCCCACTACGACCATGGCGACGCTTACGTGGTGGCCGAAGCGCTGATCGAGTTCGACGAGCTGTTCCAGAAATTCCGCGCCAACCACCTCTATCTCATCCACCGCTCGATCGGACTCGGCGCGAAGTCGCTGAAGGGCCGGCCGGTGGAAATTTTGGAGGGCGGCGCCCGCCACCGCTTCTTCCCCGAGCTATGGGACATACGCTGCGACATGACCGACCGCTGGGGCGCCGCCTACGGCACCGTGCGGGATTCGATCAGCCATCCGCCGCAGGCGAAGGCGGGCTGAGTCTGGTTCCTCGCCCCGCGCGAAGCGGGGGGAGAGGTGGCGCGGCGAAGCCGCGACGGAGAGGGGTCTTCGTAAAGCGCGAGTCCTGCAGCCAGGCGTGCTGCCATTCTGCCATCGCCGGCGCTGTCCCCCTCTCCGGCCGCTGCGCGGCCACCTCTCCCCCGCCTGAGGCGGGGGCGAGGAAAACCGGGCGCTTCAAACAATTTTTCCCACCCCTGTCGGAACCATCACCCTTCGCCCGTCCTTGAGGCACATCAACCACTTCAACCAGGAGGGACAACGTGGAAACGCAATCGACCTGGCAGACCGCCGCCATTCTCATCGCTCGCCTGATCTTCGCCGCCATGTTCGCAATGGGGGTGGCGTTCAAGTTCATGGATATGGGCGCCACTGCCGGCTACATCGCCGCCGCCGGCTTCCCGTTCCCGCTGTTTCTGGCCTGGTGCGCGGCGATCCTCGAAACGCTGCTGGTGATCGCCTTCCTCACTGGCGCGTTGTTGACGCCGGCGGCACTGATCGGCGCGGTCTATGTCATCTTCCTCGCCTTTGCGTTCCACGGCCCCTCGCACTGGGCCTCGAACCAGGCCGAGTTCGGTGCCTTCATGTCGCATTTCCCGTTCGCCGCCGGCCTGCTCTTCGCCGCCGTCCATGGACCGGGCAGCGTGCTTGCAGTCCGACAAGGCTGGCCGGGCAAGGCGTGAGCTACGATATCAGGCGGGCTATAAACGCTGACCGGCTCCTGTCCCAGCGCAGAGAAGGCACAGCCGCCTTCGAACCGATGGTTGCAATTTGGGTAGCCGTAGAAGCGATGGGCGCATTCAGGACAAGGGCTTGCCCGCACTCGCGCCGCTGAAGTATGTGCTGCGGCATTCGTCGCACGTTTCCGTCGACCGATCCCGTCATCGGCTCAACGCTACCGGAACACGTCTGCCACGGCAGTGAGGCGATATCGCCGTAATACCAGGAAGCCGGTCACGCCAGTGAGGAAGGGAACAACTGCCCCGCCATATACCCAAGGCTTGGCTGCTTCGATATCTCCGCCCCAATAGGTATTGACCAACAGAAGGGTCGCATTGAAAACCACAAAGGAAAGAACAAACTCTCCCACAAAAATACCGCTTAGAACCATAAATCGCGGCTTGAACCGGGTTGCCGGGGATGAAAAGGCAACGATAAAGGAAACCACAAAGCCGAGAACGAATGGAGCGGCGGGGTTTCGACCGACGGTGACTTTGAAGACGTAAACCTGGGAAAGCGCAAACAGGCCAATCAGAGTAGCCGCGGCGAGGGCGGCGATATTGATCAGTAGCCACTTCAACCAGTAATTCATTTGTCCCCCAAGAGTTTCCTACCTCAAGATAGGCTGGATTCTCTGGTGGGCGCTAGATCCTTCCAATTTAACTCACATCTGATCGTTGTAGGGTTCCTTCATCTGGCCGACCATGCGCGCCAGCTTGGAGAAGGACGGCATGTCCGCTTCCGGCTGGCACTGGTTGGCGAGTTCGAGCAGCCGGATGGGGAAGTTGACGGCATCGCGGCTCGACGCCGACATACCCTCGGACCGGTCCTCACCGGTCTCGACCGCCTCGGCCTTGCGCAGCGCGATGTCGATCTCCTCGACCGTCAGCACCCCTTTGCGCACCAGCACATGGTTGATTGCCGCGACGGCCATCAGCAGGCCCTCGAGTTGCAGATTGGCGACGTTCATAGCGCTTCCTCCCATTGACCTCGCCTGAAAAACGCGCGAGCGGCGTTTCCGATCCGGGAAGGCTTGCCCAAAGCGCGTCGCGCGGAAGCGCGCTGCGCACTTTTTGGCGACATGCATTACGTCTCCATCAGGCGCTGGCCATATTCGCTCCAGAGCTGCTTGACCTCGCGGCTGCCGAGCGGCGGCGTCGTGCGGTCGCCGTAGGAGATGGCGACGGCGCTCAAGTCGTACTGGCCGTCGGCCTCGGCGATGAAGCGGATGGCTTCGCCGAGCGGCCTCGAGTGGAAAACGGGATCCGCCTGGCCCCGGCCCAGGCTGCGAACGCCCGAAATGCTTGCTGGCACATGCCGCATCCGAAAGACGGATGCCATGGCAGGTTTGTCCATGCCCGCTCTCCGCGATTCCTATGGATGAATGATTCCATAAGGTCATGCTAATGACCAGCCTGTACAAAAAGGCCAGGCTGGAACCTGGCCTTTTCTGTCAGGTCCGTGAGGCAGCGGCGAGACGGCAAGCCGTCTCGCGCCTGCCCGGCCTTTCCTGCTAGGTCTGTGAAGCAGCGACGAGACGGCAAGCCGTCTCGCGCCCTAGCGTTGCCAGCGGCGGAACCAGTCGGGGTCCGGCTGCGAGCTTCTGGCGATAGTGAGGCCCATCAGCACGCCAAACAGCCCGCCGATCGCAACCGCGGTTGAGATCGTGCCGGGGTTCTGCTGCACCGTTTCGGACACGCTATGCGCCTGGGTACGCAGTTGCTTGGCCGCGCGCGAGGCGCGGTGGGATGCCCCGCTGTACAGGCTGGAGGCGCGGTCGGTCGCGCTTTGATACCAGCCATGAGCCGCTTCCTCGGCCTGGTCGGAGAGCATCCGGTTGAGCCGGCTCACCTCGCGCTTCAGTTCCGCGATCTGCTTCTTCATCTCCGCCTCGGAGGCGTTGGAAGACCGCGCGCTGCGGCGCGACGCGCTTCTGCTGCGCGCGGCGCTCGTCGTGCCCTTGCCGTTGCCACTCGCCCGAGTTGCGGTGCCTATGTCATTGTCTGCCATTGGTTTTCTCCTTTTTCTTCCTGCAACGGTCTGGGCGGCTCCTGGTTCCCGCAAGCCGCCAAAGGCAAGGGCCGCGGAGCGGACTCCCGGCCCTTTTTGGTGCAACGAAACTCAAATGCTACTTGCAAGACCAGGGCAGGGGGCGCCGAATGGGCCATGCACCTGACCGGCCGCTATCCCGACTGGTGGACGGGCAAGGTGTTCGACACGCCGGTCCGGCTCTGGGCGGCCGGCGTCACCGGCGAAGGCACGCGCGACAACCCGCAGCGTGTGCTGGTCGGCCCGCCGCAGCAGCAGGCGGAATGGGGCACCGGCATGATCCCGGCCGATGCGATTGCCGAGACCGTGATGGGCCGCAATGTTCCTGGCGCGATTGACAGCGTCGTCGTGCGCTGGGGCGGTGGCGGCGACGTGCAGGCGGGCGAAAGCGTGCTGTCCTTCAAGAGTTACGAAAAAGGCCGCGAGAAATGGCAGGGCGAGACGCTGCACGGCGTCTGGTTCGACGAGGAACCGCCGCTCGATATCTATTCGGAAGGCCTGACCCGCACCAACGCCACGGGCGGCATCACCATCGTCACCTTCACGCCGCTCTTGGGCATGTCGGATGTTGTGCTGCGGTTTTTGAGCGCGGCGGAGGTGGAGAGAATTGGCAAGGGTGAGTGACGGCCGATCTCCCCCCTTGTGGGGGAGATGCCCGGCAGGGCAGAGGGGGGCGCTGTCCCGCCAGCCTCTCGAGGTAGCCTATCGCACCCTCAACCCTGATGCGAATGGCTTAGAGTAGAAAGGTCGCATTCCTTCGCGCCCCCCTCTGTCCTGCCGGACATCTCCCCCACGAGGGGGGAGATCGGCTACTTCGCCGACGGCGCCTCTGGCACGCTGTCAAAACGATATTCACCCCTTATGGTGGGCTCGAACGCTTTGGCGTGATTTGCGTGCCGTGAGGGATTTCAGGAATGTATGTAGGCCGTTCCTATAAATTGTTGGACTTCGCGCTGTGGACGCGGCGTAGCGTCATCTACATGGTCGTGGTGAGCGGATTGGCGATCACCGCCTACCGCCTTCCTGCCATCGTGGGCTTCTCGGTGCCATGGTCGATCGTGCTCGTGCTTGGCACCACGGTGTCGCTCGTTACCGGCTTCAAGAATGCGCAGGTGTTCACCCGCAGCAACGAGGCCCTGCAGGCCTTTTCGCAGATAACCGCGAGCAGCCGGATGTGGTCCAGCCTGTGCAGGAGCTTCACGGATACCGCGACCGCCAGGCAGCTCATCCACCGCCATCTCGCCTGGCTGACGGCGCTGCGGTTTTCGCTGCGGCGGCCGATGCCGTGGGAATCCCAGGCGAAAGTAGTCAATATCGAGTACCGGCGGCGCCGCTATCACGTCCAGGAGGACAAAAGCTCGCTTGGCGACGAACTGCGCGAACTGCTGGGGGAGGAAGCCGAGAGCGTGCTGAAATCGCCACAGCCGGCGATAGTCCTTCTCGACATGCAATTGGCCGAGGTCAACGGCTTGCTGAAGAGCACCAGCATCCCGACGCAGGTCTATCCAGAGCTTATGAAACTCATACGCGACTTCCATGACCAGCAGGCGCGCTGCGATCGCATCAAGAACAATCCCTATCCCCGGCAATATGCGATCATCAGCTCGATCTTCATGATCATCTTCTGCACCTTGCTGCCGTTTGGGATTGTCCCGGTCTTTGCGGATATGGCCAAGTTAGGGGGCGTGCTCGGCCCAATCGCGATCTGGCTGACAATTCCGTTCAGCGCGCTTCTGGGATGGGTCTACATGTCGCTCGACCTGGTCGGCGAGAGCAGCGCCAATCCCTTCGAGGGCGGCGCCAACGATGTGCCCATCTCGCAGATCTGCCGAGACATCGAGATCGAGTTGCGACGAGGACTGGGCGAGACCAGCCTGCCGGCGCCATTGGCGCCGGTAAATGATATCGCGACGTGAACGGGCGCGAAGTTCCTCGCCCCGCGCGAAGCGGGGGGAGAGGTGGCCGCGCAGCGGCCGGAGAGGGGCCTTCGTAGGGCGATAGGCTCGACGAATGGCCTCCCGCTCTTTCATAAATAGCCGGCGCTGCCCCCGCTCCGCCGCGGCTTCGCCGCGCCACCTCTCCCCCACGTACGTGGGGGAGAGGAACTGGAGCTTGCCATGTCCCGACACGTCACCTTCATGACCATCGACGACGCGGAGCACTACACGCCAGAGCAACGTGCCGAGATCATCGCCGCCTCGGACATCGTATTCGAGGTGGTGGTGAGGCGGTTCAAGCCCGATCCGGATGAATAAGGACGGCCCGGCATGGGCGCCGCCGATTCCAGAACCCAGTCGTGGGACATCGAACCGTCGGCAAGAGTTTCTGAAACCTCCGTGAACCAATTTGTCCCGCCATGCGACGCATCGGTGCGAATGAACACCACGCACCATGGAGATTTTCCGATGACTGCAATCCTGCGCAATGCACTTCTTGCCGCCGTCGCCGTATCAGCTTTGGGCGGATCCGCGATGGCTGGCCAGCAGATCTATGAATGCGACAACACGCCGACCAACAAGCTCTGGGCCGGCCGCTGCTGCGGCGTCGGCGACGCCAATTGCCTGGGTGGTGAAAGCCACGGACATGACAGGGGCAACCCCGGCCGAGGTGACAACGGCGGGAGCAACAACGGCCGAGGCGACAAGGGCCCCAAGTGAGGCTGACCAGGCATCCGATGCCCGCCGGTTGCCCAACCGGCGAGCATCGGCGCAGACCAAGCCCGCGCTTCGTTACCTCACCTTATCCGGCGCTTGAGCGGCTGGACGAAGCAGGCCACAATCCCCACCTATGGAGAAATCCAAAGGAGGTTTGACATGGCTTCTTCCGAACGCGCAGTCCTTGCCGGCGGCTGCTTCTGGGGTATGCAGGATCTGATCCGCCGTTTCTCGGGCGTGATCTCCACCCGCGTCGGCTACAGCGGCGGCGATGTGCCGAACGCGACCTATCGCAATCACGGCACCCATGCCGAGGCGATCGAGATCGTCTTCGATCCGACCAAGACCAGTTTCCGCACGTTGCTCGAGTTCTTCTTCCAGATCCATGACCCGACGACCAGAAACCGCCAGGGCAACGATGTCGGCATGAGCTACCGCTCGGCGATCTTCTACACCAGCGACGAGCAGAAGCGGGTGGCCGAGGACACCATCGCCGATGTCGAGGCATCGGGCCTTTGGCCGGGCAAGGTCGTCACCGAGCTCGCTCCGGCCGGCGCCTTCTGGGAGGCCGAGCCCGAGCATCAGGATTATCTGGAGCGCTACCCCAACGGCTATACCTGCCATTTCGTCCGCCCGGGCTGGAAGCTTCCCGTCCGCGAAAAGGCCGCCGCATCATAAAAAATAGCGGCTACGCAGTAGCCTCTTGCCTATGGTCATGCCCGCTGTGCCGAAAGGCATGGCGGGCTTTTTTGCGTTCCGGGTTCCCGGCCGCCATGCCGAAAGGCATTGTGGCCTTTATGTTTTGGGCTCGAAGCCAGCAGGTGATGTGCCGACGACGATCAGCCCTTGGCCCGGCGGTTCTCGTTCTCGTGGCTGCCGATCCAATGGGCGCGGATACGGTCGCTGGCTTCGAGATAGGCCATGTCGATGAGATAGGTCAGAAGCTTTTCGCCATCGGCCTCAGCTTTCTGGCGAAGCTCCCGCAAGATCCCCTGCGCAAATTGCAGGTTTTCCATTTTGCTAGGCTGGTCCATCGGTGCCCCCAAAGTCTGCATGGGAAGTTTGGCTCACTATACTTGTACGAAGGTTGTGGTCTGACTCACGGTTAAGCTGTACCAGGTTGCACCCGCGCCCGATCAACGAAGCTGTTGGACATTGCGCGAAAATGTCAATATTTTACGCCCCCAATCGGACAGCGACCATGCACGAAGACGAGGGCAGCACTCCTGACAAGCTGCAAGCTATGCTTGACGTGATTGCCAGGAGCGAACCCTCCAGCGGGAGCGGTGAGGCCGATGTCGGCAGGCTGAAGGCCGACGCCGCCAAGGCGGCGAATGTGCTGATCGAATTCTACGGCGACGCTGCTCTCGAACGCGCCAGGCTTATCGAGCGCCGCTCGCCCCAGTCGAATTTCGCGCGCTTGGTAACGGCCGAAGTCGGCAAGCGCGGCAGGCTCCCGCCCAGAAGCTAGCCCGGAAGTTGGCCAAGAAATTGGCCCAGCAACTGGCCCCGAAACCGGCAAGGATCGCCTCAAGAGGATTTGCGCCTCCTCGATTTCTCGCCAAGCCTCTGCTGGATCTCTTCCTGGATATTGTCCAGGAGGTAGGACAGCATCTCGTGTCCGATCGACTGCGCGATTTCCTTGGCCTGCTCGACATGGTTGTGCATCTCGCGAAGCGAGTGCTCCTCGGATGCGGCATCCTGGGTCAGGTCGACGAACCAGCCGGGATAGAGCGCCGCCTCGCCCATGCCATCGACATAGCATTGGCCAACGGCCAGGATCTTGCGCAGCCCCATCTTTTCCGAACGGACCTTGTAGACTTCGCGGAAGCCTGACCTGCGCTCTATGGCCTTGCGGATCGCCAGCCGAACCCTCGGTTGGTCCTCCCGCTCAATGCTTTGCATCCACCTTTCCAGCGGCGCACCATGCGAGAATTCCTCGAGCGTCAGATCGAAATAGGCGGACAGATTGGCGTCGCCATAGACGCGATCGCGCTTGATGTCCCAGGTCCAAAACCCGTCGATCGGTGGATACCGCATATGCACGTTGCGGCTGTGTTCAGGCGCCGACGTCATGAAAACCGCCCCGTTCGGTTTCAAGATTCGCCAATACTATGTCGCAAAATTATAAAGAAACAAAGGTAGCCTTTTGTACAAGGTCGGAGATCATAGGTCTGCTGCTGCTCGCATAGTTCGGTGGCATAGTTGGTGTGATCAGAAATATGAACGATGAAAAAATTTCTCTTGCCGAAACAATTTTCACTTCGCTGCCGCAAGGGAAGCTTGGTACTTCACGCGATAAGCAGAAACCTTTGAATTCGAAACAACCTCAAAGGTTGTATTCGCCTGGATGCGCGGCCATGGCTGGACATTCTATCGATCTTGCAAGGCCGGCGCGGCAATGCTGGTGTGTTGCCTGAGCCGCGCCGGCCGAAGCGGCCTCCAAAAGGGTCGCCGCGCCGAAAATGCTAATGGTCCTTGCCGCGCCGGCAAACCGACCACTGGTTGAAAGTGGCCGAATTTCAAGAAGAAGATAGGGCGCTGTGGCCTATGGCTCGACGATTTCCGGGCATATTGCCGGCTCGTTGGGACCGAAGCGTTCTTGGTATAGGACTTAAGCCCTGCTGCTGCCAAGAATTTAGGCTGACCTCCGATACGGCCCCCGCCCCGCTTCCGGTTCGCCATCATCGGCCGCCGAATCGTCGACCGTCTTGTCATGCTCGAACTGGCGTGCTTCGGGCAGGGAATGCAACCAATGCTCGCGTCGGCCGATCCACAGTTCGTAGCTGGGCTCCAGCCCTTCGGTCGGCGCGACGTCCAGGCCGCCGATCATCACCTCGACCTCTTCCTCGCCGACCGTCGGCAAGCGGCTGCCGCAAGTCGGGCAGAAGCTTCGCCGGCCATAGGTATTGGTGATGCCCGTGCTTTCGAAAGCCTGGCGCGGCCACACGGCAAAGGCCTGGTAGGCCGATCCGCTGGTTTTGCGGCAGTCCTTGCAATGACAAAGCCCCACCCTCAGCGGCTCGCCGGTCACCCGGAACTGGACGCCGCCGCACAGGCAACTGCCGCTGCGTATGATATCGTCGGACATGGCCGTTCCTCCTCGTCTTTCGACGCAGACCAAAATCCCGCGAGCCGATATCCCAAATGTCTTGGTATCGCTCGGGCCGTTCCGGCTACAATCCGTACGATGGCATGACGGTTCCCAACTTGTCTGCAAGGCGCGGCGATTCTCAATTTGGGAAACTGAAGACCGGCTCCTCGCAGCGGTAGACGCGGCACGGACCGTCGCGGGTCGGAACCGCGACCGACATCGGGACTTCGGGCCAGTCGCATTCATTGCCGTACTGGCGCACGAAACGATCATAGGTATTGGGCCCGGTGGTCAACACCGCGGCGTGCCGGCTTTGAATCAGCGCCTGCGTACCGGCACAGGTCATGGCACGCGTGTCGGGCCGCGCGTCGGCGGCGCCAGCAGTCAACAATATCGTGCCGGCAACAAGGGCGATCGGCAGACTTTTCATGGGGCACCGGCTGGCAGTCGTGGCTTTTCGGCGACGAATATGGATCGCCGCTAGAAAACCGCAAGGTATCTGAGCAGCGAGACAATGCCGATGATGATGACGACAATCTGGGCGATCTGCCTTGTGCGGCCGTCGAGCGGCAGGCGCTGGATAAGATAAAGCACCAGGATCACCACCAGAAAGGTGATCAAGATGCCGATGAGAATCGATAAGCCCATTTGCCTGCCTCTTCTGGCCCCAAGTCTTCTAGCCACAAGTCTTCTGGCCCAAGTCGGGCTGCCTTCAACGTTACTGGCAAGGAAAGGTTCCGGATGTCTCGGATCGGGGCAAAGCTGGTATTGCGGAACGCGAGAGGGCGCCGTGCGTTGTTTAGCATCTTCGAATGCTGCGGGATGGAAGATGAAAGACGTTTTCAGCACCGCCGCGATCATTGCATCGATCGCTGTCGCCGTCGCGCTCATGTTGATGGCTCCCAAGGGCCTCGAGGCCAATTCGGTGCCCATCGAAACGTCTGATCAAACCGGTCCGCAGTAGAAAAGAATCCGGAGGAGTCCGGCGGAACATCCACGTCGCCTGAGGAGTTCATTTCCTCATGACAGGCGCGGATCAGGCGGAGAGAGGAAAAGGTCATGGGCCTCGGCACAATTCTCGTCATCATTCTTATTCTGGCATTGCTCGGCGGCTTTAGCGGCTTGGGCGGTGGGCCTTTCTACGGCACCGGTTATTATGGCGGCGGCGGTCTGGGGCTGCTCCTGATCATCGTGCTCATTCTGGTGCTGCTCGGACGGCTCTGACCATCGTTCGATCAGAGCAGGAGGGCGTCGCGCAGAGCCTTTCGTCCGCGATGAACGGCTTGGCGTGATCGCGACAACGCCCAAGGTAGCTATGTCAAACTTTAATGACGAAGCCTTGCCAGCCATGCGAGAAAGCCGGCTCGTGTCGCGGTGGCCGCTTGCGGGCCGCCCGGGAGCCCGTCGACTCCGGCGGGGTGAGCGGCGGGCTCCTCGAAACGCGATCCGTCAGGCGCTCTGGCTTCCGCGCCCTCCGCATTCGAGACAGACCACACTTTGTCCCGGGCAGCTCAGCCGGTGCGTCCCTTCCGGGCAGCAATGACCGTTGGAACTGACCCAGCGGGCGCAAACGAAGACTTTCCTGGCGCCATAGCAGTGCCGGCATTCCGTCGAGGGCATCAGATTCTCCTTAGCCGAGATGCGATGCCCCCCTTCAACGACCGTGTTCATCCGTTTAGTCCGCAACGACTGGATTGTCGGCCCGGTTTTTCAGAAACAATACATTAGCCTTTTGGAATATAAAAGCCGGGCGGACCGATGACGAAAGCTTCAACGGTCCCCGCTTTCCCTTTGCCGCGCCCTTGCTAAAGGTGAGGCGGGCAGATTCTGCAGGGCAGGGCGAACGGGAACCTCTGGCAATGACATGGACGGGCGCGGCCGCGCTTTTCATCCTCGTGCTCACCTATGCGGGTGTCGCCGTCGGGCGCATTCCGGGCCTCAGGCTCGACCGCGCCGGCATCGCGCTGCTCGGTGGCGCGGCCATGATCGCCATCGGCGCGATCGGCATGGAGGACGCCTACCGCGCCATCAATTTCGACACCATCACGCTTTTGCTTGGCATGATGATCGTGGTGGCGCATCTGAAGGTATCCGGCGCCTTCCGGGCGCTCGGCGGCTTCGCCATCGAGCATGCGCACGCGCCCTTGATGCTGCTGATCATGGTGACGCTTCTGACCGGTGTGCTCTCGGCCTTCCTGGTCAATGACGCGATCTGCCTGGTGATGGCGCCGATCGTCGTCCACGTCACCCGCGTTATCAGGCGAAACCCGGTTCCCTATCTCATCGCCACCTGCACCGCCTCCAACTGCGGCAGTGTCGCCACCATCACCGGCAATCCGCAGAACATGGTGATCGGCGCGCTGTCGGGCATTTCCTATCCGGCCTTCACGGCGGCCCTGGCACCGGTGGCGCTGTTCGGGCTCGTCGCCGTCGTCGTCATCGTGCGCATCGTCTATCGTGCCGAGTTTTCGCGTCCCGCCGAACTCAGCCCCGAGGTCTATCGCGGCCGCATGCTGCCGTGGCAGGTGCTGAAGGCGACTTTCGTGTGCGTGGCGCTGGCAATCGCCTTCTTCGCCGGCTTGCCCGTCGCCAAGGCGGCGCTGATTGCCGGCGCTTTCCTGCTCGTCACCCGCGCGATCAAGCCGCACCGCATCTACCGCGAGGTCGACGGCCCGCTGCTGTTCATGTTCGCCGGCCTGTTCGTGGTGGTGGCGGGCGCCGAGCGTACGCTGCTCACCCCCGATATAATCGCCTGGGCGAGGACTGTCGGCCTCGACGATGTCTGGCGGCTTTCCGGCTTCACCGCGGTGCTTTCCAACATCATGAGCAACGTGCCGGCCGTGCTGGCGCTGCGGCCCTTCATCCCGGGGCTGGAAAACCCCGAGCGTGCTTGGCTGGTCGTGGCGATGAGCTCGACGCTCGCCGGCAATTTCACACTGCTCGGTTCCGTCGCGAACCTCATCGTCGCCGAGCAGGCCAAGGCGGCGGGCAAGGAGCTGTCCTTCATGGCCTTCTTCAAGGTCGGCCTGCCGCTGACCCTGCTGACGCTTGCTGTTGGTACGGCCTGGTTGGCTTTCACCTCCTAGCCATCAACGTTTCTCCACTCGCGATAAAAATCTCTCGCGATCATTGATCGAATCGATTGCGCAAACGTTTCGATGGCTCTATGGTTTCGTCAGATCCGCCGAAGAGCGGACGGGAAACGCAATCCAGGGGAGGAGCGCTTGCGGGCACTCTGTTCGCATGCCGACAATGGCTGAGGTCGCGCGCCGCGCCGGCGTATCGGTTTCGACCGTCTCGCATGTCGTCAACCGCACGCGCTTCGTCTCGCCAGAGAAGGCGCAGCTCATCAACGACGCCATCGCCGCCATGGGCTATCAGCCCAACGAGCTGGCGCGCTCGCTGAAGGTCGCCTCGACCAACAGCGTCGGGCTCGCCATCTCGGCGATCTCCAATCCTTATTTCACCGACATCATCTGCGCGGTCGAGGCCGAATGCGCGCGGCTCGGCCTGATGGTGTTCCTGTCGGATACCCAGGAAGATCCCGACCGCGAGCTTCAGGTGGTGCGTGCCTTCCACCAGCGCCGCGTCGACGGCGTGATCCTGGCGCCGTCCGGCTCACCCGAGCGCGCGATCGCCTATCTCGCCGAAAAGAAGCTGCCTTGCGTTCTGATCGACCGTTTTGCCGACGACCGCTTCGACCAGATCGGCGTCGAGAACGAGACGGCGATGCGCGCGCTTATCGACCACGTCGCCTCCTTCGGCCATAGGCGCATCGGCTACATCGCCGGCCAGCCGGGGCTCACAACCACGCGCGAGCGCATCGAGGCCTTCCGCGCCTCGCTGGCCGCCAATGGACTTGAATGCCTGCCGCACTATGTCTCGCCGGAGAATGTCGACACGGCGAGCGCCACGGCATCGACGCATGCGATCCTGTCGCTGCCCGCGCCGCCCACCGCATTGGTCACCGGCAACAACATGACGACGATCGGGGCAGTCCGTGCCATCCGCGAGAAGGGTCTTTCGATCCCGCGCGACCTCTCGCTCGTCGGCTTCGACGATTTCGAATGGGCGGACTGTTTCGAACCCAGGCTGACGCTGGTCGAGCAGCCTTGCACCGAGATCGGCAGGCAGGCGGCAGCGCTTCTCAGCGAGCGCATCGCCTCCAGCGATGCGGCACCCCGCGCCGTGCGGCTGACGGCGGCGCTCAAGGCACGCCAATCCTGCGCGAGGCCGGCCCACACGAGGCCAGCATGAGCGCGCCGCTGCTTTCCGTCACCGGTGCCGTAAAACGCTTCGGCGGCGTGCAGGCGCTGCGCGGCGTCGATTTCGATTTGAAGGCCGGCGAGATCCACGCGCTGCTCGGCGAGAACGGCGCCGGCAAGTCGACGCTGATGAACCTTTTGTCCGGCGTCTACGCGCCGGACGAGGGCGAGATCCGCATCGACGGCAAGCAGGTAGCCTTCAGCAATCCGCGCGAGGCGCAAGCCGCCGGCATCGCCACCATCTTCCAGGAACTCGACCTCGTGCCATCGCTCGACGTGGCGGCGAATCTCTTCCTCGGCCGCGAGCTGATGCGGCCGGGCGGCATGCTCGACGTGCCGGCGATGCGCCGCGAGGCGAAGCAGCGGCTGGAAGCGATCGAGCTCGCCATCGACCCGGCGCGGCTGGTGGCCGACCTCTCCATCGGCCAGCGCCAGGTGGTGGCGATCGTCAAGGCGCTGTCCTACGCTTCGCGCGTGCTGATCATGGACGAGCCGACGGCCGCACTCACCGTCGGCGAGGTCGAGCGCCTGTTCGACATCATGAGGAAGCTTGCCGCTACCGGCGTCGGCATCGTCTACATCTCGCACCGGCTGGAAGAAGTGCCCGATATCGCCGACCGCGTGACGGTGATGCGCGACGGCCGCGTCGCCGGTGTCACCGAGCCGCACGCGCCGCAGGCCGAGCTGGTGCGCCTCCTGGTCGGGCGGCCGCTGGACGAGCTCTATCCAGAGCGCGCGAAAGCCGTCGGCGAGACGCTGCTCAGCCTCAAGGATGCCAGCTTCAGGCTCGCGCGGGACAGCGCCGGCTGGCAGGCGCCGAGCGGCATTTCGCTCGAGGTCCGGGAAGGCGAGATCGTAGGGCTTGCCGGCATCATGGGGGCAGGGCGCACCGAATTGCTTTCAGCGCTCTACGGCACCGGCCTTGCCGGCCGCTGGCAGGGCGAGGTCGCGGTCGACGGCCGGCCGGTGAAGCTCGAATCCATCAACGCGGCGCGCAAGGCCGGCATCGCCTTCGTCACCGACGACCGGCGCGGCAGCGGCCTGATGCTGAGGATGGCGGTCGGCCTCAACCTGGTGATGTCGGTGATCCGCCGCATCTCGCCGGCCGGCCTGATGTCGCCGCGCCGCCAGGCGGAAGCGGTGCGGCAGTCCTTCGGCCAGTTCGACATCCGCCCGAAGAACCCGGACATCGCCGTCGGCGCGCTTTCGGGCGGCAACCAGCAGAAGGTGGTGCTGGCGAAGGAAATCCTCGGCAACCCGCGGCTCCTCCTGCTCGACGAGCCGACGCGCGGCGTCGATGTCGGCGCCAAGGGCGAGATCTATGCGCGGCTCAGAGCGCTTGCGGCGCAGGGGCTGGGCATATTGGTCGCCTCGAGCGAGATGCCGGAGCTGATCGGCCTTTGCGACCGGATCGTGGTGCTGCGCCAGGGGCGCAATGTGGCGGAATTCATCGGCGGCGTCGACGAGCACACCGTGCTTGCCGCGGCAAACGGCAGGGAGGCCTGATGTCGGGAGAGAAGAGTTCGGTGGCGGCCACCACGGCAGCTTCAAGCCCAGCGGCGCCCGCGGCGGCCAAGCATCGCGTCGATCCGCTGGCTATCATCGTGCGCTTCCAGAGCCTGATCGGCCTGGTGCTGGTGGCGATCGGCGGCGTCATCTTCTCACCCCGGCGCCACGGCGAGATCCTGTTCCTCAACCCCGACAACATCGCCAACATCGTGCGCGCCGTATCGGAGACCGGCATTATCGCCATCGGCATGACCTTCGTCATCATCACCGCCGGCATCGATCTGTCGGTCGGCGCGGTGCTCGGCCTCTCCGCCGTGGTGACCGCCGCCATGATGATCTCCGGCGGCTTTGGCCTCATCGCCACCATCCTGGCCGTGCTCGTCATGGGTACCGTCTTCGGTATCGTCCAGGGCACGATTTCCACCCGCTTCCGGCTCGAGCCCTTCATCGTCACGCTCGCCGGACTGCAGGCCGCGCGAGGTCTCGCGCTCGTGGTCTCCGGCAACCAGTACATCAACATCTCCTATGGCGACGGGCCGGGCCTGGCGCCGCCGGTGTTCGCGGTGCTGGGCGAGCGCCTGTTCGACAACACCGTGCCGGTGGCGACCATCGTCTTCATCATCTTCGCGGCCATCGCCACACTGGTGCTGAACACCACGCGCTTCGGCCGCTACGTCTACGCCGTCGGCGGCAACGAGCGCGCCGCGCGCATTTCCGGCGTGCCGGTGTCGATGGTGAAGATCTCGGTCTACGCCATCACCGGCTTTGCCTCCGCCCTTGCCGGCATCGTGCATGCCGGCCAGTTCAATTTCGGCAGCGCCAATGACGGCATGGGCTATGAGCTGACGGCCATCGCCGCCGTCGTCATCGGCGGCACCAGCCTGTTCGGCGGCGCGGGTTCGATGGTCGGCACCGTGGCCGGCACCATCATGCTCGGCGCTTTGGCCAACATCCTTCAGCTCAACAACATCACCCCCGCCATGCAGCTGCTCGCGACCGCCGCGATCATCGTGCTTGCGGCAGTGCTTCAATCCCTCGTTCGCCGCCGCGAGGGTTTGGGACGATAGGAGGCCGGCGGCAGCATTCTGAAAGAGCAACCCAAGAAACTGCAACGAAGGTCTGGCTACCCGGCCAGACGAGGAGGAGACTGAGTATGAGAATGACAGAGAGAGGACTTAGCCGCGCGCTTCGGACCGCGCTGTTGGCAGGCGTCGGCCTGTGCATCGCAGGGACCGCCCAGGCCGCCGATCCGATGGTGAAGGCCTGCGCCAAGGACGGCCAGTTCGTCATCGGTTTTTCGCAGGCCAACAACGCCGAGCCCTATCGTCAGCACGTCAATGACGAGCTGACGGCGGCGGCCAAGGAAGTGCCGGGCTTCACGCTGCAGATCGCCGACGGCGCCGGCAACGTCAACACGCAGACCTCGCAGGTCGACAACTTCATCACCCAGAAGGTCGATATCCTGTTGATCTCGCCCTTCGAGGCGGCCCCGCTGACGCCTGCCGTGAAGCGCGCCATGGACGCCGGCATTCCGGTGATCGAGCTCGACCGCAAGACGGTGGGCGACCCCGGCAAGGACTACACGGCCTTCATCGGCGGCGACAATTTCAAGATCGCCGAGGAAGCCGGCAAGTACACGGCATCGAAGCTGCTGCCAGGCGGCGGCGAGGCAGCGGTGCTGGAAGGCCTGCCGAGCTCGACGCCGGCGGTGGAGCGGCTCAACGGCTTCAAGGAGGGCGTGAAGGGAAACCCGAAGATCCAGATCGTCGCCGAGCAGGCCGCCGACTGGGTTCCGGATAAAGCCCAGACCGCCTTTTCCGCCATGCTGCAGGCGCATCCCGACATCAAGGTTCTCTATGCCTCGAACGATATGATGGCGGCGGGCGCGCTGCTGGCCGCCAAGGGCGCCGGCAAGGACGTCAAGATCATCGGCACCGACGGCCTGCCGGGTCCGGCCGGCGGCATCGAGGCGGTGGCCAAGGGCGATTGGGCTGCGACCTTCACCTATCCCACCGGCGCCAAGGAAGCGATCGAGATGTCGAAGAAGATCCTCCTCGACTGCGCGACGTCCGTCGAGCCGACGGTGACGGTGGACACCACCGCGATCACGCCGGAAAACGCCAAGCAGCTGGCCGGCAAGTAGGCAGGGCCACAATCGAAGATGTTGCGACAAGGCCCCGGCGCCGGGGCCTTGTTTTTGTTTTTGGGGGCAGCGGACCCGTATCTGGCAGGAATTGGAAGGAACAGTGCTCTTCTGGCCCAACGGATCGCCCGCCAGGGTGGTGACAAGCGGCTTTGCGCGTGCATTGTGTTGCGCTGGAACTTGCACCCGACCGGGGAGGAAACCTTGACCGAGTTCGCAACCATACTGTCCATACTTGGCGTTTTCCTGCTCGGCGCGATGAGCCCCGGGCCGAGCTTCGTCGTCGTCTCGCGCATCGCGGTCGCGGGCGAGCGCACCGACGGCCTGGCGGCGGCGATCGGCATGGGCATAGGCGGCTTCATCTTTGCCACCATCGCGGTCGCCGGCCTGACGGCGCTGCTCGTCCAGGTCGCCTGGCTCGACATTTTTCTGCGCATCGCCGGCGGCGCCTATCTTTTATGGATCGGCATAAAGATCTGGCGCGGCGCTCATGAGCCGGTCGAGATCGCCGGCGATGCGTCGGCGCGCGCCGGCTCGTTCTGGCGGGCGCTTCGCCGGGCGCTTCTGGTGCAGCTCGCCAACCCGAAGACGGCGATCTTCTACGCCTCGATGTTCGCGGCCATGCTGCCGGCCTCGCCGCCGCTCTGGATGCTGCTGGTCCTGCCGCCATTGCTCTTCCTGAACGAATTCGCCTGGTACGCCATCGTCGCCTTCGCCTTTTCCGCCAACCGCCCGCGCTCGGCCTATCTCAGCACCAAGCACTGGATCGACCGCGCCGCCGGCGCCGTCGTCGGCGCGCTCGGCCTGAAGCTGATGTGGGAGGGCATGGCCGCCGCGCGGCGGGGTTTTGCCGGATGAGGTGACGTCCAGGCCCGGCACCGGCGTGAAAGTTGATTGCCTGACTGAGGCGTAGTGGCCATCGCATAGGGTGCGCCCCCGCTCCGTCTCGGCTTCGCCGAGCCACCTCTCCCCCATTTCATGGGGGCGAGGAACCCAAGCTCTCCGAGGCCGCGACTCTGGCGATTGTCGTTTCCTCGCCCCCACAACGTGGGGGAGAGGTGGCTCGGCGAAGCCGAGACGGAGCGGGGGCTGGCGCTGCCATATGCGATTGTCCGACCGGGTGGATGACCCGGTCAGAGGCGGCGCCGCCCGCGCGTCGTGAAACCTTCTGTTTTTTAGGCCGTTGTCGGCCATGACCGAGGGTAAATCCAAATCGAAACCGGCCGACGGCGCCGAACCAAACGATGCCGGGAATCCGCGCCCGGAAAAGTCGCGCCCGGAAAAGTCGCGCCAGGAGAAGTCGGGCCCAGAGAAGTCACGCCCAAAGAGATCGCGCCCGGAAAAGTCGCGCCGGAAGAAAGATTCGACCGTCGAAGCCGCGCCGGAGGTTAACGGCGAGGCTGCGCCGCCGCCGGAGGCCGTCGAGCCCGATCCGCAGCTGACCGCCGAGCAGGCCGAGCAGGCGCGCAAGAAATATCTGTTGCGGCGCTTCTGGATCAGCGGGCGCGGTTACTGGGGCCGGCGCGGCGACAAGCTCGCCTTGCCGTTCACCTTCGGGCTGTTGGTGCTGATCTGCGTCAATGTCGGCTTCCAATATGGCATCAATGTCTGGAACCGCGCGTTTTTCGACGCCATCGAGCAGCGCGATGTCCACACCGTCTATATGCTGAGCGCCGTCTTCCTGCCGCTGGTGGCCGGCAGCATCAGCCTTGTCGTCGCGCAGGTCTACCTGCGCATGACCATCCAGCGCCGCTGGCGTTCCTGGATGACCACCGCGGTCATCGCGCGCTGGCTGGCCAGCGGCCGCTACTATCAGCTGAACCTCGTTGCCGGCGACCACACCAACCCCGAGGCGCGCATCTCGGAGGATCTGCGCATCGCCACCGAGTCGCCCGTCGATTTCGTCGCCGGCGTCCTCCACGCGTTCCTGGCGGCCTCGACCTTCATCGTGGTGCTGTGGACGATCGGCGGCGCGCTCACCCTGTCGCTCGACGGCGCGAGCATCACCATCCCCGGCTTCCTCGTCGTCACCGCGGTGATCTATGCCGCCATCACCTCGACTTCCATGGTCGTCATCGGCCGCCATTTCGTGCAGCTTTCCGAACAGAAGAACCAGACGGAAGCCGAATTCCGCTACGTGCTGACGCGCGTGCGCGAAAATGGCGAGAGCATCGCCCTGCTCGGCGGCGAGGACGAGGAGCGCAGCGGCATCGACAACACCTTCGGGCATGTGCTGAGGCAATGGGCGCTGCTGACCGGACAGCACATGCGCACGGCGCTGGTATCGCAGGTGTCGAGCCTGTTCGCGCCGGTCGTACCGATCCTGCTGTGCGCGCCGAAATTCCTCGAAGGCTCGATGTCGCTTGGCGCGGTGATGCAGGCGGCCTCCGCCTTCGCCATCGTGCAGAGCGCGTTCGGCTGGCTGGTCGACAATTATCCGCGCCTTGCCGACTGGAACGCGTCGGCGCGCCGCATCGCCTCGCTGATGATGTCGCTCGACGGGCTGGAGCGCGCCGAACGCAGCGAGGCTTTCGGGCGCATCCGGCACGGCAAGACTGAAGACGGCGCGATGCTCTCCCTTGACGATCTCTCCGTGACGCTCAACGACGGCACCGGCGTGGTCAAGGAGACCGAGGTCGAGATCGAGCCGGGCGAGCGCGTGCTGGTGGCCGGCGAATCCGGCACCGGCAAGTCGACGCTTGTGCGGGCCATCGCCGGCCTGTGGCCGTGGGGCGGCGGCAGCGTCGATTTCCACGCCGACAGGCGGCTGTTCATGCTGCCGCAACGTTCCTACATCCCCACCGGCACGCTGCGCCGCGCGGTCGCCTACCCCGCCGCCGCCGACAAGTGGACGGTCAAGAAGATCAGCGCCGCCCTCGACAAGGTGGGGCTCGGCTATCTCAAGGACAGGCTCGAGGAAGACGCGCCCTGGGACCAGACGCTCTCCGGCGGCGAAAAGCAGCGCCTCGCCTTCGCGCGTCTCCTGCTGCATGAGCCGGACATCGTCGTGCTCGACGAAGCGACCTCGGCGCTCGACGAGAAGAGCCAGGACAAGATGATGCAGACGGTGATCCACCAACTGCCCAAGGTCACCATCATCAGCGTGGCGCACCGCGCCGAGCTGGAGGCTTTTCACAGCCGCAAGATCACGCTGGAAAGGCGCGAGGGCGGGGCGAAGCTGGTCAGCGATGTCGAGCTTGTGCCAAGGAGGCGCAAGCGGAGCCTGATCAGGCGGGCGCTGTGGGGGAGCGGGACGCGGAGAGGGTAAGATGGCGGAACATTCCTCGCCCTGAGGCAACCGCGGATGCCGCTCCCCCGCTCCGTCTCGGCTTCGCCGAGCCACCTCTCCCCCATTTCATGGGGGCGAGGAAACGCTAGTCGCCGAGGTCGCGAAAACGCCAATCGCCGAGGTGCGGCCTCGGAAAGCTTGGGTTCCTCGCCCCCGCGGGAGCGGGGGAGAGGTGGCTCGGCGAAGCCGAGACGGAGCGGGGGCAGCGCTGCGATTTGCGGTTGAGCTGTTCCGGGCGACGAGCATCGAGAAGTCGAAGATTGTCCCTGCCGTCCCTGCGCAGTTTGCGGGTTCGCCGCGCCGGTTGCAGACAAGGCGCCTGTGCTTCGGCCACAGTCCTACCGGGTACGACAATTACTCACCGGAACATTGGGCGTCGAAGGGGAGCATCGAGGTGAACGAAGTCAGTCCAAGACCGCTTGCGGAGATCGCCAGCTATCACGCCCCATCTACTACGGCGGACAGACCGGCCATCCACGACGGATCGATAACTACTACGTTAGAAGGGGGCGGTCCCTAAGCCTTTTGCGGCGCTTGGCGTTGCCGAGCGTGCTTTTTTATCATGGTTGTTTGGTGCGGCATCCAGCCGCGCAGTATGGGTTGACGCAGAACAAACAGCGGTGAGGGGTCGCACAGCCGGTGGGGTTCAGAGATGAACCATGTGCAGGGTACCCAATCAGCATGCTTCCATCGTGACTGCGCCTTTGTTGGACGACGGGTTTCGAGTTTACTTCCTGGAATGCGCGGCAGCAGCCCCGCGCTATGCCTCATTTCGCTATGCCTCTTGCTGCTGCTGGGACTTCCGGCGAGGAGCCAGTCGGTTGAGGACAGACTAAGCCCGGGAGACCATATCGAACTGCACGTTTGGCACTGGACTGCGCTGCGCGGCGGCGTTTTGGAAGGGCTGCAACTCAACCGAAACTTCAGCATCGACTCGACCGGCAAAGTTGATCTTCCAAATATCGGGAGCATTAGCGCCGCAGGCCTGCGTACGGACGAGTTGGCAAAGCTGATTACCGATCGCCTGCAAGCCAGGAGTGGCTTGCCCGAAAGGCCGGAGACGACCGTCCAGCGCATCCTTGAGCCAGCCATGGAAACGACAACTTCCGTAGAATCCGCAGGCGACCAGGCACCGCCCGAACCGTCAGCGGTTGCCGCGGCGAACGCCAGCCCATCACTTGCAGGCTTGGAGAAGGAACCCGTCACGGCACCACCGGGTGGGCTCGAGTCCCGCAAATCCGCGGAACTGGCGCCCACGACGCCACACGCACTCAAGGCGCCGGAGGCACTCAAGACACCAGAGCCGCTCAAGGAAGCTGCGCGAACGGTGCCTGGCGAGCATGAGCAGGCCTTGCGCCGCGAATTGGCGGCAGCACGAGAAGCGCTGGACGTAATGCAGCGCAACGCGCGCGACGCAAGTGCTGTGGCACATGCCGTGGCCGACAAGGCGGCCAAACAAGCGCAAGACCTGGAAAAGCAACGGCAGAAAGCCAGAGCGCTGGCGCTCGATCTGCAGGCGGCGCGGCGCGTTATCGAAGGCTTCAAGGCCAAGGCGATTGTCTGGGACAACGAGAAGGCCGCCATGCTTAGAGCGCATCGCGCGACGGAAGCCTCTGAGGCTGCTGTTCAGCGAGCCCTTGATGGGGAGCGGCACAGGGTTGAGCTCCTCGAGCAACAACTCGCCGCGTCCCGCCAGACCGTCGACGCTCTGAAGACAGGCGCGAATCTGGCAGCGGCCGGGCAGGCCAACGCCGTAAAGGACCGGCAGGCGGCCGAGGCCGCATCGAGGCAATCTGGCGAGGCGCTGGCGTTGGAACGCCAGCGGGCAGATGCCGCCGCGCGTGTTCTCGACAGCGTGCGCAAGGACCGCGACGCTTCAAGAGAAGCCGCGGCAGCGTTGAGCGCGGCGTTGGAACAGGAGCGTGAAAGATCGATCGGCCTGGCCCGCAGCCTCAGTGCAGCGCGGCAGGCAATTGGCAGCGTCAAGTCTGATGCCGGGCGTCGCACGTTGGGCATGAAGCGCATGGCGAAAGCGCCTGTCCGCGCAAGTCCGCATGCAAGCATGTCGGAGCGCTCCGGATCTGCGCGTAAACCGCCGGACAAACAGAGATTCAAGGTCCATAAGCCACCGCAACCCGATCTGGTGGCGACCATAGCTCTTCCGGCCGCATTGCTCCCGACGCGACCACCGGAGCCCGACCCTCGCTGGTGAAGAGCAGTGAGCCGCAACTATGCCGCAGGTGGCCATGAAAAAATACGTCGCAGCCGCGTTGGCGATCGGGATCACAATCGCGCCCGCCTCGGCTGTTGACGTAGGCGTAGGCGGCAAGGTTGGCGGTGTCGGGCTCGGGGCTGGAGTGAGCGCCGGTTCGCAGGGCGTGTCGGTGGGCGCGGGCGCGAGCGCCGACGGTGTAGGCGGAGCAAACGTTGGCGCATCGACCAGCGGCAGCGGACCACCCGGCGTTGGTGCCGGCGGCAACATGGGCGGCATAGGCGCAGGCGTGTCAGCGGGCGCCCGTGTGGGCGACCATCCTTCCGCCCAAAACGGGCCGGCGGCCTCTGCCCGTCGCCCGGCCGCAGTCACGACAGCCCCCGCTTTGGCCAAGACCGCGGCACAATCCATTTCCCTGCCTCCCGTGCTCAGACCTTCCAGAGCTGGCAACAGTGACCTCCGGCGGGTCACCGACCGCTTAGGGCCTTTCTCGCCCCTGAGAGCGAAACCCGGCACACCGGCTGCCCTGGTGCGCGACTGTCGCGCCGCGATCATGGCTGCCGCGAAGCCCCTCGGCGCCGTGCGGGTCTACGCGGCCAGCGCAGGTTCCCTGCGTCAAGGTCGAGGTGGACTCAACGCGCCGATCGAGGTGCGCATAGACTACGAAAGACAGGGCGGCATTGAAGTCAGGCAGGCGCGAGTCGGCTGTCGCCTCAACGCGGCAGGGATGGTCGTCGCGGTGATCTAGAGCAGGAAGCTCCCTCTCGTGGCGTTCGCCTCGGCCGGGCAGGGTAAACGCATATGGCGCTCCCCCTCTCGTCTCGGCTTCGCCGAGCCACCTCTCCCCCATTTCATGGGGGCGAGGAAGCGCCAATCGCCACGGGCGCGAAAACGCCAATCGCCGAGGCGCGGCCTCGGAAGCTTGGGTTCCTCGCCCTCGCGGGAGCGGGGGAGAGGTGGCTTGGCGCGCAGCGCCGAGACGGAGCGGGGGCCGGCGCCGGCATCTGCGATCCTTCGAGCAGCCGGAGATTCCACAAGTCCCTGCATCGTCGATATGATGCAGCGCTGGAGCGCTATATCATCGAAGGGGAGCATCGAGGTGAACGAAAACACCAGTCCAAGGCAACTCGCGGAGATCGCCAGCTATCACGCCCATATCTACTACGGCGGGCCGGCCGAGCGGCAGCATGCCGAATGGCTGCGTCTTCGCATCGGCGAACGTTTCCGCGTGCGCCTGGGTAACTGGCGCGACGAGGCCGTCGGTCCGCATCAGCAGGCCATGTACCAGGTCTCCTTCGCGACCGAGATTTTCGCCTCGCTGGTGCCATGGCTGATGCTGAACCACGGCGGCTTGAGCATCCTCATCCACCCCAACACGACCAACCCCAAGCGCGACCACACGGTCGACCCGATCTGGATAGGGCGGGCGCTGGGGGTGCACGGCGAAGTTCTCGGCGAGGAGGACGAGGCGGAAGAGGCGCTGGAGGTGAATACGGAGCCGACGCTGGGGGCATAGGGGGGCGCACGCGGTCGCCATGGGCGAGGCTTAACCAATAAAGATATGCTTCGGACAGAGCTATCGTAAAAAATACAGGCGATGTTCAGTATCACGTGCGTCTGCTTGGATACTGTGGAGACAAGCTCTCCTGCTCAAGTACCAGAGCAGAGGTCGCAAGCGCTTCCCACAGACCGCGAACGGCACTCTCCAGCGGTGGTGCATCAGCGGTCCGCATTTGTCTGTCCCTCACAACTCCATGCTCATGAAGCGCGGCGACATCCATGAGATGGGGAAACAAGGACAATCCACGCTCTGCCAACGTGCGTTCCAAATGGCCAAAGATACGAACACCACCATCATCTATGTCACCCCAGTGGAATATCGGCGCTTGGGCTTCCACTGCTAGCCTAACGATCTGTCGCAGATGACTCCGAGACGGAAAGCCACCAGTATAGATGATGAGCGCCGATCGATCGTTATTGATCTCGCGGGCATGCCGGACGAATGAAGTGTAGTTCTCAATAGTCAGGAGATAGTCTACCCGCTCAGACAAGCCAAGCTGGTCCCCCTGTTCCGGCGGTACTCCGTAAAAGCGCAGGGGCGGGAGCGGCTGACCAGCGATCGTAATTGGGCCGCTGACAATCAGGGGTTGAGGCGTTCGGGTCACGCCGAGAGTTGCGAGCCAGTCCGCCGAGTCTAGTTCAGCCGGAGGAGCACGATCTGGATAGAGGCGCTCGAACAGCCTGGGGACGGTCGAGACTAAGCGCTCAAGTGCTTTGCTGGGGGTGCCAGCCAACCGAGAGAACGTACGATAGTCCACCGGTGCAGCGCCGCCGTCGTCTGCACGGATAGCGAGCGCATGAACGAGATCGAGCGATGCGGAAAGACCGGAGCTATCCCCGGGTGCGAGCCCGAATCGGCCAACTCCGCGGGACCAAGCATTCGCAATCTCATCTAGTACATCGAGCGCGCCTTCGGGAAGATCTGGCCGTACGCGCGCTTTACTAAGGGCGATGCTAGCGCTCACTTTTGCAGGCGTCCGATTGACATGAGCATAAAGAACCGTGGGGTCCGCGAGACGGACATTCCCCAAGGCGAATGCGCCTTCGGCCTGCTTACGTTGGACGACTATGCCGCCTGCCTTTTCAACGCCAAACAGCGCCTGAATGAAACGATCACGTTCCTCAACGGTCTGGAGAGCATCTTCGTCGATGTAGGCCAGAATCCTCGACGCCTCCGGATTGGTCTCGTGCCGGTCAAGCAGATCGTGGATCAGCTTGTGGACATCGCCGAACTTCCTTCGGCTCATTCCGCTGCGTCCGAAGCCGGCGAGTTAAGACGCGCAGCGAGCACAGCATCGCTCAAATGCTGTGGGTTCGCAGCGCGCATCTGGGCACGGGCATGAGCCTTGATCCGGACGGTCTCGGCACTGGCACTGTCGCCATGACGAAATACGTCAATGACACTATCGAGGTTCTCATAGACGACGGAGCGCTTCTCCGAAGGAGCTGCGATCACCACTTGAAGCCCGATGTCATCATAAAACTCGAGCAGCGTGCGCTGGTTCGGGCCGTCCATTTTGCTGAATGCCTCGTCGAAGACGGCCAATCCAAGCCCAAGCTCGCTCGTCTCGTATTGCCGTCGGGCGCCATGATAGATGCTCGCTAAGGCAGCGCCGATTACCACATAGTAGGGAACCTGGCGTTCGGCACCGCTCGCAGTTCCTTTGCGCTTGTCGAAGCTGGTCTGCCGGCCCTTCGCGACGTCCTCCATGCGAAGGTCGAAGGTAAAGTAGTTGCGGTAGTCCTGATAAGCCGTGAAATCGAGGGCCTCCTCGCTGAGCAACCGTTCGACCTCGGCGAGGGCTTGTGCATGTTCTTCATTGCGCGGCGTGCCTCGCCCGAACAGCGCCTCGAAGACCTGATCATCATTTTCGCTCTCGCGTGCCAAACGGTGAAGCGACGCAAATTCTTCCTTCGGCCGCGCATGTAGCGTGTAGATTTCGCCATGAAGCGGCCGGGCCTTTAGCGCACGGGTGAGATTGTCGAGCTCGGTCCTGAGGTCATTGAACCTGGCGTTGAGTTCGTGGATGAAAGCCGTACGGAACAGTTGGCCGATTTGTGCTGCCGCTTCGTCGGCCTGTCGCCGGTACTGAATGAGCTCATTCTCCTCGAGCGCCTGCAAATTCGAGGAAACCCAAGGTTTTATCTCAGAGGTGATCGATCCTTGTGTTGCGACCGGGGCAGTGCTGTCGAAGCTTGCGCGGTAGTGACCGAGGGCTTCGCGGATTTCTCCCTCGCACGCTCGATATGCGTCTCGAGCATCATCCGCACGCTTCGACATCTCCTGTGCCACCCGCGACAGCGGCCGCGAGCGCTGAGCAGTGTAGGTCTCACGCAGTGCAACCAATTGGGCACGCGTCCGTACACGATCCTTGAACGCCAAACGCCGGGCCTTCAGACAGTTCCAGGAGCCTGGCTGCCCATCGCCGGCCCCGAGCCGGCGTTGGACGTCGAGATCGGCCTGCTTCAGTTGGCCCCGGCGGCCAACGAGCTCTTCCTTCTCGTCATTGACACTGCGTAGTTGAAGCTTCACGCGATCCAGACCTTGTTGGATCGCTGGATCGACCGTCGCAGCAATCCGGTCCAGCCGCATCTGCAGTTCGATGCGCGTCACGTTATGCTGGTCGATCGCTTCGGCCAGCAAGTCGAGGCGGTCGGCAACCGGCACTTCCTCCAGCAGCGGCTCGAGCTTGCGCCGGATATCGTCGTGGAACCGCTCGGCCTCCAGATGCGTCGCCGCCCAGCCCTGGCGCTCCGCGATCTGGCGCGCCAGCTCGGTTTCCATCAACGGAGCGGCAGCCCGGCCGATCTTGAGGTCCTGCGTGCGCAGCACTTCAACCACGATCCCGCTGTTATATGCGCCGTCGCGCATAATCGCGCGGCCGCCTCCAAGCAACTCGGCTTGTGTGTCAGCCAGACGCACTTGACCCGTTCGGAAACGAATGAAGGCCATAGCAAGCTGATCCTCGCTGGCGAAGATGGTTGCCAGCGAATTGGCCTCGAAGCCGGGTGGTTGTTCGTTCAGGCGCCGGGTATTGACCACACGGCAGCCGCGAAAGCTGTCGCGGCCGGAGCGTAGGATCTCGACCGCGCGAGAAGCGTGCTCGGGCTCGACCAGAACAGCCTCACGATCACGTCCCAGCAGCGCTTCCGCCGCCTCGCGCCAATCAGGATCGGTGATCTCCGCGACCTGACAGAGCGCCCGTGGCCGCATATTTTCCCTCTCGAGCGTGGCCATTAGCCGAACGGTGCGCTCATCGAGCGCGACCTGACCGTTCCGTGCCCGGTCGCGGCGCTCTACGAGATCGGCAATTTCTTCCTGCAGCTTGCGGCGCTGGGTGATCGCGTTGTCGCGGCGGTCGAGTATCTTTGCGATATTGGCCGAAGCAGTCTCGCGCGCGCTCGCGATGAGTTCTTCCATCTCGTGCGGCTCGCGTGGCCATGCCGGCGGCACCTGCCCCTCGCTCTTTCTCTTGAGAGCTTCGAGGCTTTGGAATAGTGCCCCGAGCTTTAGCGATGCTAGGCGATCGCGATGATCGAGCAAGCTGGCGGCGCGGGCAACGGCAACAAATCGTGCCTGCAAGCGCTGCGCGACCGCTTCTTGGGCAAGCTCGACAGCCCTGAGCTCGCTTTGCACCACCGCGCGCTTGCCGGCGACACCTTCTGCTAGGGATTGCGCGACGAGGCTGTCTTGCTGCTCGATTAGCGACTTGATCTCGTCCTCGCACCGCTCGATCATGTGCTGCGTTTGGCCGACCGAAGCACGATTGTCCCGGCGCTCTTTGAGGTTGGCAAGAAGAGCCGAGCCCGCCTCGATCAGTCCCGCCAGCCGGGCGACGCCCCTGGCGATTTCCTCGCGCTCAAGCAAGCTTATGAATCTGGCTACCAGTTCTGCAAGTACTCGCAGTGCCGCAAGCCGTCGTTCGAGTTCGTGGATGTCCTTCTGGATGTCGCGGTAGCGCTGAATGCTCTCCCGTAGCTCGCCAATGTTGATGTCGTTCTTGGCCAAAAGGAATTTGTGGGCGAAGTCTTCAACCGATCGCATGTCCTCGAACGAAAGCGCCATCACAAACGCGCGAACGAAGCGCTCAGGATCGCTATGTCTCCTGCCAGTGAACAGCTGGCGCATATATTCGCGGATATGGTTGCGCGGCCCGTCAGGGCGGATTAGCGCTGTTCCCTTAGCGTTGCAGGACTGCTCCAGGCGATCGCGCACCAATGCCCACGAGGCCGACCGCTGCTTATTGCCTTCCAACTGCTCGACGAGAAGGTCGGTGTCCACACGGATTCCGGGCGCGATGTAGCGCCCGACCACTTGCGCCTCTTCGGTGGCCGAAGCCTCGATACACAGGCCCACACTCACCGGCGGCCGAACACCCTGTGGGTCAGCGAATACGAGCGCGATGTTGGTTACAGCCTCCTCGCGCAAAAATTCATGCTCGTTGAGTTGGCCGAGGCAATAGCCGCGCAAGGTTCGCTCCGATTTGCGACTTCCGGTTTCGCCCGCCGAGCGGTTGAACTGGTACCAGCGCCGAGTACCGCCTGTCATCACGGTCTGGATCAAGTCGATCAGCGTTGACTTGCCTGAACGGTTCTGACCTAGGATCGCTGTGTCGCCCGCAATCGCCAGATCTTCACGGCTGAACAAATGCCATTGTACGAGCGCGATGTGGACGAGCTGCATCATGCTTCGTCGTCCTCATTGGTGTCTGTGTTGTTATCCAGCGGCTCTGCATCGGTGTCTTGAAGATCAGGCCGCGCGAGCAACTCTTCGAGATGAGCGAGGAATTCGTCACCGGCGACGGTTGCTACCAGGGCGCGGATTGTAAGCGGAATATCTTCAAGCTCGTCGTCGAGGTCCCCCAGCCGAACGATGGCACGCCGCTCGAGGGTGGTCACCAGAACTTTAAAGTCACCGATCGAGAGGGTGGGTCGGCGGGCGCGCGCCACCATGTCCTGGTAAGCGTCGTAAGCGGCATTGAGCGTTACAAGCACGCTGCCGTAGCGTTCGATATCGCCTTCCTGGACGCCTTCCTCCCACAGCCTGCGAAAGAGAAGCAACACCAGGGTCTCATCGATTCGCATGCGCGGATGGCTGATCTGCTCCGTATCGGGCAGAATGCCAGCCCATCCCTCGCTCTCGCGCACGATTAATCGATATCCTGCAACGTCGAAATAGTCGGAAGCAAGTCGTTCGACATCCGCTTTGAGCAACGTATCAAGGAGGCCTGACGAGCCTCGATCCTCGACGTGCAAGAACTGGTTGCGCAGCAAATGACTGATCACTTGTCTCACTCGTTGCATGCGGCGTGGATCGCGCGCTTCGAGCGCCTGGAACTCACTGAGCATGGGACCCCTCGAGTGTCACGCTGTCACCCTTGCGTGTGACGGCGAAGCCAGCGCAACTCAGCCAGGCATTGTCAATCCACTCTCCAGGCGAAAAGCCAAACGCCGAAGCGAGATGATCTGCAATTGCGTTGCCGCGGCCATCCTGGTCTGCTGTCAGAATCGAAAGCCGCAAAGTCTCGAACGCAAGAAAATCGTCGATGGTGTCGATCCAGAAGTGCCTGGCATCGGTTACACCCGAAGGGGGAACGCGCCTCTCCAAGAAGCGACTGACTTGTTCTGGCGTCACCGCGAGGCGATTGAGATACTCTCGCTCGAGCTGCTTTCGAAGTTCGCGCAAGGGGTCTGGAGGCGGAAGGACGATGACGCCCCCCGTCACGCTGGTGCGGAAGTTGCGGGCCCGCGCGAGAAGCAGCGGCGACCAATATGTCTGCCGCGGCTCCAGCAACCCGGAAAGACTGAGACCGCCACCGCGTCTCCCGAGCAGCTTGTCAAGCCGAAGCAGGATCGGCTCGCTTCGTTGAAGGAAGGTGCCACCACGACGGCCCGCGTAGCGCACTGTGTTACGCAGGCGCGTTTCGAGGCGGCTTCGATGCTGCTGGATGCGCTCGAACGCTTCCTCGATCTGATCGAAGACGCGCCGAACCTTGTGAAGGTCATCGTACACCTGGTCCCGCGCAGCAGTGATGTCCGCGGCGAGCCGAGCCTCGCAATAGGCTTCGGCGATCGCACCGACGTCGGCGATCGAATCCTCGATCGAATCGAGCGCCGTGAAGATGCGATGACGAAATCGGTAGGGGTGAGAAGTCGTCGAGATCGCAGCATAGTCCTGCAACAGGATCCGCTCGACGAAATCCTCGAAGTAGTGGCGCAGCCTGCGGCCGACGCTGTCGCTTGCCAAGACCTGCTTGTCGATCTCACGCAGCGCGCTCAGTACGCTGCGCAGATAGCGGCCAAATGTGGCGGCGTCGCGCGCAGCTTTGTGCAGCCCCGGTGCGTTCTCCCGTGCATTGAGCTGTAGTGCATCGAGCTCATTCTTTACCTGAATGACCAGGCCGCCCAATTGCTCCGCCAGGCCCTCTTTCAAATTGCACAGAAACTCGGCAAGCCGCATGGCGCCCGCCGGCATGTCCACGGTTACCTTCAGGCCATAACGGCTCTCTTCCATCCAGCCTGTTGCGACCAATCGGTTGTAGATGTGGCGCGCCCGTATCATCGCCTCGTTGGATGCTTGCGGATCGGCCGCTTCCAGCTTCCGTCGCCTGATACGTCGCCCGCGGCGAGCGGCCAACTGGTCGAGAAGGACCGGGGCCTCGTCCTCGCGCCAGAATTCGGCATGCTCGCCCAATAATCCGTAGATCAGGTGGAGGACCTCGCCCTGAGAAGGGAAGTGCAAGTCGGAACGATAAAAACCCTCATAGAGGCCAATCAGGATTCGCTCGTACAAGAAACGGTTGGATCCAGCGAAAAGGGCGAAGATATCGGGGTTCAACTGGCCAAATAGCATCAGGCCGGCGCCTCTTTGGATACGAAGAAATTGTATTTGGCTGTTGCGTGCAGCAGGATCGCTCGCAACGCATGCGCAAATTCAGAATGATAAACTCCCTCGGTCCTTCTAAGCCTCACAGATCAGAGCGGATCGAAATACGGTGTAAACGGCGACTATCGAATATATTGCGAAATCGAGCAAGTAGCGAGCGTAACGCATTATCTGTCGGCGTAGTCACCAATTCACATATGGTCGACAAAGGGGGTAAGAAACGGTCCGGCCGCGACTGGGCGACCTGGCCCCTGTAGCGCCCCACATCATCCCCCCGCCAGCCGCGGCAGCAGGAAAATCTCCGCCCCCGGCGGCAGCTCTTTCGACCACGTGTCGCGATAGATCGTCCCATCAATCGCCACCGCAACGCCGCGATCGATCAGGGGCTCGAAGGCGGGATACTGTTCCGCGAGTTTGCGGAACAGCTCCCTGATGTCCTTGGCCTCGATGTCGACCTTGCTCTGGCCTCCGGCGGCGGCGCTGAGCGAGCCCCAGAGGGTGACTTCGACCATTATCGCCAGACCCTCATTGCATGGTGATGTCAGCCAAAAACCGCTTCGCGCTTTTCGGCATTAGCCTTCCCGTTCGGCCTCGAGCGCGGCGAGGATGCGCGGCGGCGACATCGGGATGTGGGTCATGCGCACGCCGACCGCGTTCGACACCGCATTGGCGATCGCCGCCAGCGGCGGCACGATCGAGGTTTCGCCGACGCCGCGCACCCCGTAGGGGTGGTTGGGGTTGGGGATCTCGAGGATCTGCGTGTCGATCATCGGCAGGTCGGAGCAGACCGGGATGCGGTAGTCGAGGAAGCCGGGGTTCTGCAGCCGCCCGTCCTTGCCGTAGATATACTCCTCGTTGAGCGCCCAGCCGATGCCTTGCGCGGCACCGCCCTGGTACTGGCCCTCGACATAGGTCGGGTGCACCGCCTTGCCGGCATCCTGCACCACCGTGTAGCGGATCACCCTGGTCGAGCCGGTGTCGGGATCGACCTCGATGTCGCAGATATGGGTGGCGAAGGAGACGCCCGCGCCGTCGGCGACGAGCTCGCTGTGGCCGGCGATCGGCCCGCCGGTCTTGCCGGACTGGGCCGCGATCTCCTTCAGCGACAGTTTTCCGAGATTGCCGTGCTTCTCGCCCTTGGCGACCGCATGGCCCTTTTCCCAGGCAACGTCGTCGACGCCGATGTCCCACATCTGCGCGGCGCGCTCGCGCAGCACCTTGATGGCGTTGCGGGCGGCCGAGATCGTCGCCATGGAGGAGGAGAAGGTGCCGCGGCTGCCGTCGGTCATGTCGTTGTAGCCCAGGCTCGAGGTATCGGCGACCACCGCCTTGACCTGGGCATAGTCGATGCCGAGCTCCTCCGCCGCCACCAGCGACAGCGAGGCGCGGGAGCCGCCCACATCCACCGTGCCGACGGCAAGCGAGACCGAGCCGTCCATGCCGATGTTGAGGTCGGTGCAGGTCTGGCCGCCGAAATTGAACCAGAAGCCGCAGGCCATGCCGCGCCCCTGGTTCGTGCCCAGCGGCGCCTTCATGTGCGGATGGCTCTTCACCGCCTCTAGCGTCGGGCCGATGCCGATCGGGCCGTAGACCGGGCCGTAGGAGGCGCGAGTGCCTTCCTGCGCCGCATTCTTGATGCGGAACTCGACCGGGTCCATGCCGATCTCCTTGGCGAGCTCGTCGACCGCGCTTTCCACCGCGAACGCCGCCATCGGCGCCGAGGGCGCGCGATAGGCCGCGGTCTTCGGCCGGTTGACCAGCACCTCGTAGCCCACGGTCTTGACGTTCTCGAGCTTGTAGCAGGCAAACGCGGTCATGGCACCGATCTCGGCCCACATGCCGGCATAGGGGCCGCAAGAGTAGCGCAGGGTCGCTTCCGCCGCAGTGATCGTGCCGTCCTTCCTGGCGCCGATCTTGACGTCGATCGAGGTGGCGCTGGTTGGCCCTGAGGCGCGGAACACCTCGTCGCGGGTCATCACCAGCTTCACCGGGCGGCCGGCCTTGCGCGACAGCGCCAGCGCCACCGGCTCGGCCCAGACATGGGTCTTGCCGCCGAAGCCGCCGCCGATCTCCGAGGAGGTGACGCGCAGCTTGGAAACTTCCAGGCCGAGCAGCTGGGCGCAGTGCTGGCGGTAGACGAAATGGCCCTGCGTGCAGACCCAGAGGTCCGCGGTACCGTCGGGATTGACGCTCGCCACGCAGGCATGCGGCTCGATATAGCCCTGGTGCGTCTGCTCGGTCTTGAAGGAGCGCTCGATAACGAAATCGGCTTTCGCGAAGCCATCGTGGATGTCGCCGTGGCCGTACTGCGTGAGCTTGGTGACGTTGGACGGCTTGACCGGCTTCTCCTCGAGGCCCTCGGTGAAGATGGCGTCGTTGATCAGGGGGGCATGGTGTTTCATCGCCTCGTCGACGTCGGTCACATGCGGCAGCACCTCGTAGTCGACCTCGATCAGCTTCAGCGCCTGCCTGGCGGTGCGGGCGTCGACCGCGGCGACCGCGGCCACCGCGTGGCCGTCATAGAGTGCCTTCTTGCGCGCCATCGAGTTGTCGAGGATGTCGTACATCGCTGTATCGCCATCTGTGAGGTCCGGCAGGTCGGCCGCGGTGATCACCGCCTTCACGCCGGCGAGCTTTTCCGCCTTCGAGGTGTCGATCTTCCTGATGACGGCATGCGCGTGCGGGCTGCGCAGCACGCGCCCGACCAGCTGCCCGGCCATGTTGAAGTCGGCGCCGTAGCGGGCGCGTCCAGTCACCTTGTCGACGCCGTCGGGGCGGATGGGGCGCGTGCCGACGGAAGAGAAATTGCGTCCGGAGTAGCGCGGATCGAAATTCATCTCAGGCTCCCTTCATCACGTTTGCCGCGTCCTGGACGGCGCGCACGATCTTGTCATAGCCGGTGCAGCGGCAGAGATTGCCGGCCAGCCCAAAGCGGATTTCCTCCTCGGTCGGGGAGGGGTTCTTCGCCAGAAGGTCCTTGGCCGCGATCAAAAAGCCTGGTGTGCAGATGCCGCATTGCAGCGCCGCGTGCTCCAGGAACTTCTGCTGCAGCGGATGCAGCTGGTCGCCATGCGCCATGCCTTCGATGGTCTCGACCTGCCGTCCCTCCGCTTCCGCGCCCAGCACCAGGCACGAGCACACCAGCCGGTTGTCGAGGATGACGCTGCAGGCGCCACAGTCGCCGGTGCCGCAGCCTTCCTTGGCGCCGGTGAGACCCAGCCGGTCGCGCAGCACGTCGAGCAGCGTCTCGTCCGGCTGGCACAGATACTCGATCGTGTCGCCGTTGATTGTCGTTGAAACCGCTACACCGGCCATCATTTGCCTCCTGCACGCTCATAGGCGGTCGTGGCGACGCGCTTCGCCAGCACGCCCGCGACTTTCCGTCTGAATTCGATGGTGCCCCGCTTGTCGTCGATCGGGCGGCAGGCGCCCGAACAGACTTTTGCCAGCCGCTCAAGCGTTGCCTCGTCCAGCTTCGAGCCGACGAGAACCTCGGCCGCCTCTTCGACCAGCAGCACCGTCGCTGCCACGGCGCCCAGCGCCACGCGGGCCGATTTGACGACGCCGTTATCATCGAGCGTCAGGTTAACGCCGGCGCTCACCACAGCGATATCCATCTCGGTGCGCGGGATGAAGCGCTGATACGCATCACCCGCATGCGGCGGACGCTTGTCGAGCAGGATCGCCTCGATGATCTCGCCCTTGGCTAAAGAGGTTCGGCCCGGCCCGGTCGGCACGGCCTCTACCGCGACTGTGCGCTTGCCCGCAGGCCCGGCAACCACCGCCTTGGCGCTGGCGGCCACCAGCGCCGGCACGCTGTCGGCAGCGGGCGAGGCGTTGCAGAGATTGCCGACGATGGTGCAGCGTCCCTGCACCTGCTTCGAGCCGATCAGCTTGGCAGCCTCGACGACGCCCGGCCATGCCTTCTTCAGCGCCGCGTTCTCGCCAAGCACGGCGCAGGGCACCGCGGCGCCGATCCTGAAACCGTCAGCCGTTTCGGTGATGTCGCTCAAGCCTTGGATCGCCTTGATGTCGACGATCAGCTCTGGCTCGACAAAGCCGCCCTTCATTCTCACCAGCAGGTCGCTGCCTCCGGCGAGAATGGCGGCCGGGCCGGCCGCGCCGGCCAGCAGGCCCACGGCATCTTCCATTGATTGCGGACGTATGTAGCGCATCGTCTCCCCATAGCTAATGGCAAATCTCGGCGACCGTTATAAAGACTCTCCTCATAATGGCCATCCGCTTCCTGCATTGCACCATCCAAGTCAGGCGGGCTGGCCCTAATTCTTGCTCCGGCTCTTTGGTCCAGGGGCTAAGCATGTCTCCCGAAAGGGGGAACCGGTTTCGGGACAAAGACATGCGTAAAATCAAAAACCTATCCGTTCGCGCCGAGCCGGCCAAGCCTTCACCATGGCTTCCGGCGCGGTAAGGGGGCACGAGCGGCTGCGCTTCGCGGGTTCGAAGCCGAGATCTATGTCGAAGCGCCCATCCGCGCCCGCACCAGCGTCGCGGCGGCGTGGCCGGCGGCCGTGATGTAGTCGGGATCGTGATGGATCAGCATGCTCGAAAAGGCGCCGTCCATCAGAAGCACGATCTCGCGCGCCAGCGTCTTCGGCTCGCGCACGCCATGGCTAGAAAGCTCGCCCGCCAGCCATTTCTCGAAATTGCTCTTGTGGCGGGAGCCGGCCTTCACCGCCGGATGTCCAGGCATCGCGGCGAGTTCGGCGGCCGTGCGCAGGAAGCCGCAGCCCTTCCATTTGACGTGCCGCGCCACGCGCGCCAGGTGGGTGAAGATCGCCGTGACCTTCTTGTCCGCGCCACCCCCCGCAGCCTCGAACCAGCCGGCCATCTGCTTGAGGTTAGGCTGGTCGCGGCTGTCGAGATAGGCCGTGATCAGCTCGTCCTTGCTCTTGAAATGGTAGTAGAGCGTGCGCTTGGTCAGCCCCGCTTTTTCCGCCACGGCATCGACGCTGACGCGGCCGATGCCTTCGGCATAAAACAGCTTTGCCGCCGCGTCGACGAGGCGCTTTCTGGTTGGATTGGCCATTTCGCTCATCCATAAAGTATACCGACTAGTGAATATACAAACAAGCTGAAAGCTGATCCTCTTCGGTCGTTCACGCCCGAAAGGAATGGATAATGACCGAGCCTGTGCTGTGCGAAATTCGCGACCGCATGGCGCCGACCGCCGATCCAGACGAGGCGCGGCGCGCCTCGCTGGCGTTGGACCGGGCGGCAGGTCAGGGCGCCACCTCCAGGTGACCCTTCATGTTGGGGTGGAGGCGGCAGAAATAGTCGACGGCACCCGCTCGGCTGAGCGTGATCTTGCCCTTCGCCTTCGGCGGGATCATCACCTCCCAGCCGCCTTTCACCGTGGCGGTGTGGGCGATCACATCCTTGTTCGTCCACTCGATCGTGTCGCCGACCTTGGCCTGAACGCTCGCCGGCGAGAACACCAGCTTGTCGATCGTCACCTCGATGGTGGCGGCGAGCGCCGGCGAGGCGACAAGCGCCGGCGCGACCGCGAGCAGCAAAAAGCTCGCTCTCATTTCAGCGTGCCGGCGACATGCTCGGCATGCTGCTCATGCCCCTGGAAGATTTTCAGGCCGGTCTCGAGCAGGCTCTTCAATTCGGCGTTGCTGGCCGAGGGGATAAGCAGGGTTTCGAGCGCACCGTCGACCTGCTTGTGATAGGCCACCTCGTTCTCGATATAGGCCTTGTCGAAGGCTGCGCCCTTGAGCTTCGCCAGCTTGGCGCGCTCTTCCTTCGCCGCCTTGGTCAGCGCCTGGCTGGTGGCGTTGTCTTCCGGCGTGACTTTCAGTTTCTTCACCAGGTCGAGCGCCTGCTTGTTCACGGCCTCGTGGTCGCGCTCCATGTCCTTGGCGAAGTCGACGACTTCCTTGGTCTTCGACTTCTTGATCGCCAGCTTGGCCGCTTCGATGTCGAGCGTGCCGGCCGTGTAGGCGATATGGGCGATCTGCGGGTCGGTGGGCTTCTCGGCGGCTTGCGCGTAAGGCGCGGCGCTTGCAAGCAGCAGGGCGGCGAGTGCTGCGGTCGGTCGGATAAACATGGCATCTCCTTCGCCCTGCGGCGCAAGGCCTCGGGCTTGTTTGGTGTTGACGGCCATTGGATGCGGGAAGGGGCGAAACGTTCCCGGCGTTTTCGTTTTCGCCAGTGTGGGGGTGGAGCAAAGAGCGAGTACTTCTTCGCCGCGTTCCGTCACACCCCCCTGGCGTTCAAGTGTTAGGACGAAGCCTCAGTCCTCGAACCCCAGCCTCTTCATCACCGCCTGCGTCAACCGCTCGCAGCGCCGGCCGGCGAAGGGGAAGGCGTCGAGCAGCACCGGGCCGATCTCGTCGTCCAGCGCCTTGCGCACCAGGGTACGCGCCCGGTGCAGCCTGGTCTTCACCGTCTCCGGCCTGATGCCGAGCAGATCGGCGGTTTCCTCGATGCTCAGCCCCTCGATGACGCGGGCGACGAACACTGAGCGATAGACATCGGGAAGGCTGTCGGTCGCCCGTTCGACAAGCCCGAGGATCTGCCGCTGCGCCATCGTCCGCTCCGGATCGTCGCTCGGGTTCAAGTCGTTTGGGTTCAGGGGAAACCGGATGATCTGCGCCTCCGCGGGCATGGCCACCGTGCGCTTTCGCTTGCGCAGCCGGCCGAGCGCCTCGTTGATGACGATGCGCGACAGCCAGGTGGCCAAGGAGGCATCGCCGCGAAAAGCCTCGAGGCTGGCGAAGGCGCGCATATAGGCCTCCTGCACGACGTCCTCGGCCTCGGCGTCGTTGCGCACCACGCCGCGCGCAATGCGGTAGAGCCGCTGGTTGTGCGTCTTGATAATGACGCGGAAGGCGCCAGCTTCGCGTGCCAGCGCCCGACGCACCAGCGCCATGTCGCCGTCATCGGCTGCGGCGATCGCGGCGGCTTGCAGTGCGGGCTTCCTCATCGCGTCCCGATCTCCCGGAGGCGTTGCGTTCGGCAATTGGATGCGCCTGCGGGCAAAAGGTTCCCGAGCTTTTCGCGGCCTATGCTACAGCTTTCAGCGGCGGCCTGTCTGCAGTCTGCACGCGTGCCGCGGCGGCGAGTTGTGGTCGAGAAGCTGCTTGCGCGCCTCCTCGGCGCTGGCGTTCTCCGGCACCGAGATCACGTCGCGCGACATGATGTCCTGGCAAAGCAGCGTGCGCTGCGCGCGCACCATCGCCTGCAACTCGACCTGGCGCAGCAGCCTTTCGATATCGTCGCGGTCGATGTCGAAAGTCTCGTCGAGGGCGGCAAGAGCGGCGTCGACATCCTCTGGGCGGAAACCGACACGCTCCGCCGGCGGCCGGTCGGCGGTGCTGTGGCTGTTGGCCACGGGGACATGCACATGCGGATAATTGCGCCGCGACAGCTTGTGGAACAGGAAGCCGAGCGTCACCAGTATGATCGAGTTCAGCGCCACCGGCACGAAGGGAAACAGGAAGCCGGCGCTGATCACGGCCGGCCCGCCAAGCACGCCGGTGAGGGCTGCGGCACCGCCCGGCGGATGCAGCGAGCGCGTGAACGACATGGCGGCAATGGCGAGCGCCACC
Organism: Mesorhizobium captivum; assembly: GCF_033977165.1. Lineage (NCBI taxonomy): Bacteria > Pseudomonadati > Pseudomonadota > Alphaproteobacteria > Hyphomicrobiales > Phyllobacteriaceae > Mesorhizobium > Mesorhizobium captivum. Next base: position 83,020 of record NZ_JAVIJB010000012.1, on the reverse strand, counting down.
GCCAGCCCCGAGGCGATCACCGGGTTGTGCACGAAATGCGCCACCGTCACGCCGACCAGCGCCGAGATGGTATTGCCGCCGATGATCGACCAGGGCTGCGCCAGCGGGCTCGACGGCACGGCAAAGAGCAGCACGGCGGATGCGCCCATCGGCGCCACCAGCATCGCCACATGAGGTCCGCTACCCATGGCGAGCCCGCTGATCACGCCGGTCAGCGCGATGCCGATGGTCGCGCCGATGCAGGCGGTGAGCCGTTCGCGGAGCGTCGCGCCGGCAAGGATCGGAACGAAGAGGCGGAACGCCATGGCAGGCCCTTGGGATCAAATGGCTGGAATTTGCGCTGCTCGCAATGCCGCCGAAGCCACGGATTTGGAAGTCAAACCAATCTGTGTATTCGCGGCCGGAGAGAATATTATTGCGTGAGGCGGCGCGTGCGACATACCGCGAGCGGCCTGCGCTTTCCCAATCGCGCCAAGGCGTTACCAGCGTTTGCGGAATTTGCCTGGCAACGGATCAGCTCGTCACTCAGCCTGCTTCGGCGGCTGCGGCAAGCCCGCGCTGGATATCGGCCTCGAGGTCCTCGACGTCCTCGAGCCCGATCTGTAGGCGGATTAGCGGACCGGCATAGGAGCCCTTGGCGATGGTGCGGTCGCCGAGGAAGACCGGCACGGCAAGGCTCTCATAGCCGCCCCAGGAATAGCCGAGACCGAAGATGGTCAGCGCGTCGAGGAAGGCATGTTGCTGTTTTTGCCCGCCGCCCTTGAGCACGATCGAGAAGATGCCGCTCGAGCCGCAGAAGTCACGCTTCCACAGCGCGTGGTCGGGATGGCTTTCCAGCGCCGGATGCAGCACCTGCGCCACGCCCGGCTGCTCCTCCAGCCAGCGCGCGATGTCGAGCGCGCTCTTCCGGTGATGTTCGAGCCTGACACCCATCGTGCGCAGGCCGCGCAGCACCTGGTAGACGTCGTCCGGCCCGGAACAGCAGCCCAGCGTGCAGAAGCCTTCATAGAGCTGCTTCCAGCAGGCCTCGTTGGCCGAAACAGTGCCGAGCAGCACGTCGGAATGGCCGGCCGGATATTTGGTCGCCGCATGGATCGAGATGTCGACGCCATGGTCGAGCGGCTTGAAAAAGAGCGGCGTCGCCCAGGTATTGTCCATCATGACGATGGCGCCTGCCGCATGCGCGGCCTTTACGATCGCCGGAATGTCCTGGATCTCATAGGTGTTCGAGCCCGGCGATTCGGTGAACACCACCCTGGTGTTGGTCTTGATCAGCTGGGCGATGCCGGCGCCGATGCGCGGATCGTAATATTCGATCTCGACGCCGAGGCGCTTCAGCATGGTGTCGGCGAAATTCCGCGTCGGATGGTAGACCGAATCGACGATCAGCAGATGGTCGCCGGCCGAAACGAAAGTGAGCAGGGGCACAGTCACCGCCGCGAGGCCGGACGGCACCGCGATCGTGCCGGCAGACCCCTCCAGCGCGTCGACGGCGAGCGTCAGCGCATCCATGGTTGGCGTGCCGCGCGTGCCGTAGGTGTATTTCTGGCTGCGCGACGCCATCGCCGCGGCGTCGGGATAAAGCACGGTCGAGGCATGCACGACGGGCGGATTGACGAAGCCGAAATAGTCGCGCGGATCGTTGCCGGAATGGGCAAGCCGCGTGTTGATGCCGATCTCGCTGCCGTCTTTCGCCATAGTTCGTTGCCCGTCATAGTGTGTCAGGGGTCCAGCCATAGAGCGGCGGAACTGGCCGCGCAACCGCTCCGAGCCCGCCAAGCGTTAGTGTTTGGATGGGCCAAACAAAAGATCGCCGGCTCATCGTTTGCGCCCGCTGCGCACTTCCCGGCCGGACACCTGCTGAAGGTGGCCCGCACGCCGTCCGCCGCTATGAATCATGCCAGTCCTTCCATCGTCGGCGACAGTAGTAACGGGCAGGAATTCTCGTAACGTTCAAAATTTTCGGGGGCCTGATTTGCCGGTTCCGGATGCAACTCTTGACCAAATCGCGGGCGCTTTTGGCTGCAATTCGGGCATTTGCGGCAATCGGTTTTCAAACCCGTCGCAATTCGGTCATTTCCCTTGACCTCACAGGAATAATCGCCTTCGATGCGTTTCGTGAATGGGAGGCAGTGCATCGGCAATGATGCGGGTCTGGAGTGGGCCGAAGTGGGAGCTGCATTCACATATGAAAAAAAGATCAGGGCTGCCTGGGAAGCAGGGGCGCCTGTAGCAGAAAAGGGTCTGTGGGTCATGAAACACATTGCAATCGGCATTCTTGGCGCCGCCGCGCTCGGGTTTACGGCATCGGCAGCTTCGGCCGGCACGCTGGATACCGTGAAGCAGAAGGGCTTCATCCAGTGCGGCGTCTCGACCGGCCTCGCCGGCTTCTCGGCGCCGGACGACAAGGGGGAGTGGCAGGGCATCGACGCCGACTTCTGCCGCGCCGTCGCGGCCGCTGTCTTCGGCGACGGCACCAAGGTCAAGTTCACGCCGCTCAGCGCCAAGGAACGCTTCACCGCGCTGCAGTCTGGCGAGGTCGACATCCTGTCGCGCAACACCACCTGGACGATCAACCGCGACACCGCCCTTGGCCTGAACTTCGTCGGCACCACCTACTATGACGGCCAGGGCTTCATGATCAACGCCAAGAAGCTGCCGGGCGTGAATTCGGCGCTGCAGCTTTCGGGCGCCGCCGTCTGCGTGCAGAGCGGCACCACGACCGAGCTCAACCTCGCCGACTACTTCAAGTCGAACAAGATGGAGTACAACCCCGTCGTGTTCGAGAAGCTGGAAGAGGTCAACGCCGCCTATGACGCCGGCCGCTGCGACGTCTACACCACCGACCAGTCTGGCCTCTACGGCATCCGCCTGACGCTGGGCGCGCCGGCCGACCACGTCGTGCTGCCCGAGATCATCTCCAAGGAGCCGCTCGGACCGGCCGTACGCCAGGGCGACGACCAGTGGTACCACATCGTCAAGTGGACCTATTTCGCGTTGCTCGACGCCGAGGAACTCGGCATCACCAAGGCCAATGTCGACGAGATGAAGAACTCGGATAACCCCGAGATCAAGCGCGTGCTCGGCACCGAGCCCGACTCCAAGATCGGCACCGACCTCGGCGTCTCCAACGACTGGGTCGTCAACATCGTCAAGGCCGTGGGCAACTACGGCGAAATGTTCGAGCGCAATGTCGGCTCCGGCAGCCCGCTCAAGATCGCGCGCGGCATCAACGCGCTGTGGACCAAGGGCGGCCTGCAATACGCTCCGCCGATCCGCTGATCGAAATGTGATCCGGGGGGCAGGTAGTCTGCCTCCCGGTTTCTCTTTTCAGGGGATGGTCGCATGGCTTCGCAGGAAATCCTTCGTGAGGAGCCGAGTCGCGGCTCCCTCATCAATGACCCGAAAATACGCAGTCTCTTCTTTCAGACGCTCGTCATCGTTTTGCTGTTCGGCTCGATCTGGTGGATCGTCCACAACGTCATCGACAATCTGCAGCGCCTGCACATCGCCTCCGGCTTTCAGTTCCTGAGGGGCAGGGCGGGTTTCGACATTTCGGACACGCCGATCGCCTACACATCCGATTCGACCTACGGCCGCGCCTTGGTGGTTGGGTTGCTCAACACCATCATCATCGCCGTGGCCGGCGTCATTACCGCGACCATCATCGGGTTCATCATCGGCATCGGCCGCCTGTCGCAGAACTGGCTGATCCGCAAGATCTGCACGGTCTACGTCGAGGTCTTCCGCAACATCCCGCCGTTGCTGGTCATCTTCTTCTGGTATTCGGGCGTGCTGGCCGTGCTGCCGCCGCCGCGCGAGAGCTATCATCTGCCGTTCGGCTCCTTCCTCAACCAGCGCGGGTTCTACTTCCCGCGCGTGTTATGGGGCGAAGGTTCGTGGCTTATCCCGGTCGCCTTCCTTGTTGCGGTCGCCATGGCCTGGTTCGTCGCCCACCGGGCGCGCCAGCGACAGATGGCCACGGGCCAGCAGTTCCCGGTGTTGTGGACCTCGGTCGCGCTGATCGTCGGCCTGCCGGTGCTCGCATTCCTGCTCAGCGGCATGCCGCTCACCTTTGATTTTCCGAAACAGTCGACCTTCAACCTGACCGGCGGCTTCCAGGTCAAGCCGGAGTTCCTGTCGCTCTATATGGCGCTCTCCTGCTACACCGCCGCCTTCATCGCCGAGATCGTGCGCGCCGGCATCAGGGGCGTGAGCAAAGGCCAGACCGAGGCAGCCGGCGCCCTTGGCTTGCGCTCCGGCCCGATCCTGCGCCTGGTCGTCGTGCCGCAGGCGATGCGCATCGTCATCCCGCCGCTGACCAGCCAGTATCTCAACCTGACCAAAAACTCGTCTCTTGCGATCGCCATCGGCTATCCGGACCTCACCGCCACTGCCGGCACCGTGCTCAATCAGACGGGGCAGGCGGTCGAGGGCGTCCTGATCATGATGATCGCCTATCTGGTGCTGAGCCTCGTGACCTCGGCGGTCATGAACGTCGTCAACGCCAGAATGGCATTGGTGGAGAGGTAGGGCCATGCAGGAACACGACTTGTCCTGGGTGCGCACCGAGATGGCGCTCGCTCAGCCGGCGCCGCCCACCGAGCGCGGCGCCTACGCCTGGGTGCGCAAGAACCTGATCGCCACGCCCGGCGACACCATCCTCACCATCATCGGCATCGCCATCGTCGCATGGATCTTGCCGCAGATCATCAACTGGGCCTTCATCAGCGCACAATGGACCGGGCCGAACCGCACGGTCTGTGCCACGGTCGCGCAGGGCGGTATCCAGCCTGACGGCTGGAGCGGCGCCTGCTGGGCCTTCGTCAACGCCAAGTTCGGGCAGTTCATCTTCGGTACCTATCCGATCGAGGAGCGCTGGCGGCCGATCCTGGTCGCCGTCCTGTTGGTGGCGCTTCTGGTACCGATGCTGATCCCGCGCGTGCCGCGTAAGGGGCTGAACGCCATCCTGCTTTTCCTGGTGTTGCCGGTCGTCTCCTTCTTTCTCCTGTCCGGCGGCGTGTTCGGCTTGCCTCAAGTCGAGACGTCACGCTGGGGCGGCCTCCTGGTCACGCTCAGCCTTTCCTTCGTCGGCATTGTCGTGTCGCTGCCGCTCGGCACCGTGCTGGCGCTCGGCCGCAGATCGAAGATGCCGATCGTCAGGCTCTTGTGCGTCATCTTCATCGAGTTCGTGCGCGGCATTCCGCTGATCACGGTGCTGTTCTTCGCCAGCGTCATGCTGCCGCTGTTCCTCCCCGCGGGCGTCACCTTCGACAAGTTCCTGCGAGCGCTGATCGGCGTCTCGCTGTTCGCCGCCGCCTACATGGCGGAAGTGGTGCGCGGCGGCCTGCAGGCGATCCCGAAGGGGCAGTATGAGGGCGCCGATTCGCTCGGCCTCGGCTATTGGCAGAAAATGGGGCTGATCGTGCTGCCGCAGGCGCTGAAGCTGGTCATTCCCGCCATTGTCAACACCTTCATCGGCATGTTCAAGGACACCAGCCTGGTTCTCATCATCTCGATCTTCGACCTGCTCGGCGTGGTCAAGCAGAACCTGTCCGACGCCAACTGGGCGACGCCGCAGACCGCCAGATCCGGTCTGATCTTCGCCGCCTTCGTATTCTGGCTGTTCTGCTTCGGCATGTCGCGCTATTCAATGTACACCGAACGCCGGCTCGACACCGGTTACAAACGCTGATCCATGTCGCCCAAAAGTGTGTAGCGGTTTTGGGATAACGACATGCATCAAATTCAACGATAAAGGGGAATTGGCCATGGCTATCGAAAACGCCGTCAGCGCGGAAGAAATCAAGGTCGATGCCAAGAAGATGCACATCTCGACCACCGATGTCGCCATCGACATCATCGGCATGCACAAATGGTATGGCGAGTTCCACGTGCTGAAGGATATCAACCTCAAGGTGATGCGCGGCGAGCGCATCGTCATCTGCGGTCCGTCCGGCTCCGGCAAGTCGACGATGATCCGCTGCATCAACCGGTTGGAAGAGCATCAGAAGGGCAAGATCATCGTCGACGGCAAGGAACTGACCAACGACCTGAAGAAGATCGACGAAGTGCGCCGCGAGGTCGGTATGGTGTTCCAGCACTTCAACCTGTTCCCTCATTTGACCATCCTGGAGAACTGCACGCTGGCGCCGATCTGGGTGCGCAAGACGCCGAAGAAGCAGGCTGAGGAAATCGCCATGCATTTCCTGAAGCGCGTCAAGATCCCAGAGCAGGCCAACAAATATCCCGGCCAGCTCTCCGGCGGCCAGCAGCAGCGCGTGGCGATCGCCCGCTCGCTCTGCATGAACCCGCGCATCATGCTGTTCGACGAGCCGACCTCGGCGCTCGACCCGGAAATGATTAAGGAAGTGCTGGAGACCATGGTTGGGCTCGCCGAAGAAGGCATGACCATGCTCTGCGTCACCCACGAGATGGGCTTCGCCCGCAAGGTCGCCAACCGGGTGATCTTCATGGATCAGGGCCAGATCGTCGAGCAGAACACGCCGGCCGAGTTCTTCGACCATCCTCGCCACGAGCGCACGAAACTGTTCCTGTCGCAGATCCTGCACTGAGCGATCCGACAGCGATTTGAGATTTGAAAGCCCGGCCACCGTGGTCGGGCTGCGCACCGGCTGGGTGGAGCCCGCTGGGTCACTGCTATTGCAAACGCCTCATTGTCTCGGCAGCCTACCGCCTCGCTCACCGCCCCTCCCACCCGTAGAGCCAGTCCAAATCTGTCGCGAGCTTATCCGCGGGCCGCGTCGCCAGCACCAGGTTGCGCGCGATCGCGACCGGACCCCAGGCATGCCAGGCAAGGCGGTTGAGCGCGCCGCGCCTGAGCACCTTCTCGATGCGCGGCCGCCTGAGATTCTCCCACATCGCGAGGCTTTGCCGCGGATCGGCCGGGAAGTCGGCAACCAGGTCGGCGAGCATCGAGGCGTCTTCGATCGCCATAGCCGCGCCCTGCGCCGCGAAAGGCGTCATGGCATGCGCCGCGTCGCCAATCAGTGCCACCCCCTCCGGCATCGTCCAGCGCCTTTGCTCGACGGTGTGGATCGGAAACGCGGTCCATGGCCCGGCCAAGGCGACAAGCCTTGCCAGCGCCGCCGACGTGCCGCGCATGGAGCTGGCGAGAATGGCGGGGTCGGCATGGCCCGACCAGTCTTCGGCGATGCGCTCGCCCTTGGTGAAGGCGGCGAGGTTGAAGTCGCTGCCCCTGCTCACCGGATAGGCGACCATATGGAAGCCCGGATGCAGGAAGGTGGTGACGCAGTCGGCGGCGCCGATCGCCGCAAACGCCTGGCCGGCGGCGCTTGTCGCCGCAACCGTGGCGCGCCAGGCCAGCTCGCCGGAGAAGCGGCTTTTCCTGAAAGCGGGCTCCCTGCCGGCAAGCTGCGACCGAACCGACGACCAGACGCCGTCGGCGCCCACCAAAAGGCCGCCGGCCGCCTCCATGCTGCCGCTATCTCTATGGGCCGTGACGACGATATTTTGCGGCGCGACGGCGATGTCCGTCACCCGCGCTCCGGTGACGAGTTGGATCTCGGGCCGCTCTGCCACCCGCGCCGCCAGCGCCGCCTGCAGATCGGCGCGGTGCGCCACGAGATAGGGCGCGCCCCATCGCTCTTCCCCGACCTGGCCCAGCGGCACGCGCGCCAGCTCGCGCAAGGTTGCAGCGTCTTTCAGCACCACCGCTTCAGGCCGGATCGCACTCAGCCGTAACCGGTCGAGCGCGCCGAGCTGGCGCAGGATGCGGGTCGCGTTGGGGGAAAGCTGGATGCCGGCGCCTGCCGGTTCGAGCTGGCCGGCCTGCTCCAGCACCGTGGCGGCATAGCCACGCCCGGCAAAGGCAAGGGCCGACGTCAGCCCAGCGATGCCAGCCCCGGCGATGACGACCTGCCGGGACCGTGCCTCATCCATGATCTAGCAGTCATCCATGATCTGCGGATCAGGCGGCCTGATCGATATAGAGGCAGCCGGCCGGCTGAGTTTCCGTCGCCTTCAGCTTCGGCGAATAGCGATAGAGGGTCGAGCAATAGGGGCAGACCTTCTCATCGTCGTCGCCCATGTCGAGGAACACATGCGGATGGTCGAAAGGCGGGTTGGCGCCGGTGCACATGAATTCCTTGACGCCGATGTCGATCGCCGGATGGCCCGCGTCGTTCTGGAAATGGGGAATGGAACCGCCTGCCATCGTCGTCTCCTTCAGTTCGGCCCGTTTGCATCTGGATCATAACCGGGCAGTTTGCAAGATCGATGAAATGAAACTGTCGCAAAAGGCTGGCAGAGGATAAGTTGAGCCGGTTAAGCGCATGACCATGGAATCGGAGCGATTCCGCGACGGATCATGCGTCACAAAGGCATGTTAGAGCGTCCGTGACGACCGGCGATGTGGGCGCTCGAAAAGAACGGTAGCGGCAAGAGCGGGAACATGACCGAATTGAGGCCTGTACAGAGCGAGTTCATCACCGTCGAGGCGGCAAGCCCCGACGGCGGCAATCCCGACCGTTTCGTCAATCGGGAGTTCTCCTGGCTGCAGTTCAACCGGCGCGTGCTGGAGGAATCGCTGAACGAGCGCCATCCGCTACTCGAGCGCGTCCGCTTCCTGTCGATCTCGGCGGCCAATCTCGACGAGTTCTTCATGGTCCGCGTCGCCGGCCTCGCCGGCCAGGTGCGCGAGGGCATTGCGCTGAAGAGCCCGGACGGCCGCACGCCCGAGCAGCAGCTCGAGCAATTGCTGCGCGAGGTCGAACGCCTGCAGGAGGACCAGCAGAAGAGCCTGTCGACCTTGATGGAGCTGCTCAACAAGGAAGGCATCGAGAGCATCACCCGCGACGGGCTCAGCAAGGACGAGAGGGCCTGGCTGGAGGAGCACTTCCAGGAGCAGGTTTTCCCGGTGCTGACCCCGCTGTCGATCGACCCGGCGCACCCGTTCCCGTTCATCCCCAATCTCGGTTTCTCGATGGCGCTGCAATTGCGCCACCGCAAGAACGGCGAGGAGATGAGCGCGCTGCTGCGCCTGCCGGTGGCGCTGCGGCGCTTCATCCGTCTGCCCGACCGCAAGCACCATGTGCGCTTCATCCCGCTGGAGGAGGCGGTCGGCCTCTATATCGGCAAGCTTTTCCCCGGCTATGAGGTCAAGGGCTCCGGCACGTTCCGCATCATCCGCGACAGCGATATCGAGGTCGAGGAAGAGTCGGAAGATCTCGTGCGGCTGTTCGAGACGGCGCTGAAGCGCCGTCGCCGCGGGTCCGTGATCCGCATCGAATTCGACACGCTGATGCCGGCCGAGTTGCGCGACTTTGTCGCCGGCGAGCTCGGCGTCTCGTCGAGCCGCATCAGCGTGCTCACCGGCCCGCTGGCGCTCAACCAGATCTCCGAGATCGTCGCCATCCCGCGCGACGATCTCAAATTCACGCCCTACAATCCGCGCTTCCCCGAACGCATCCGCGAGCATGGCGGCGACTGCCTGGCCGCCATCCGGGAGAAGGACATCATCGTCCACCACCCCTATGAATCCTTCGACGTGGTGGTGCAGTTCCTGCGCCAGGCGGCGGCCGATCCGGAAGTCGTCGCCATCAAGCAGACGCTCTACCGCACGTCGAACGACAGCCCGATCGTGCGTGCATTGATCGACGCGGCCGAAGCCGGCAAGTCGGTCACGGCGCTGGTCGAGCTCAAGGCGCGCTTCGACGAAGAGGCCAACATCCGCTGGGCGCGCGATCTCGAGCGCGCCGGCGTCCAGGTCGTGTTCGGCTTCCTGGAATTGAAGACCCACGCCAAGATGTCGCTGATCGTGCGCCGCGAGGATGGAAGGCTGCGCAACTACGTCCATCTCGGCACCGGCAACTACCATCCGGTCACCGCCCGCATCTATACCGACCTGTCCTTCTTCACCACCGATCCGACGATCGCGCGCGACGTCGCGCAGATCTTCAACTTCATCACCGGCTATGCCGAACCGGCCGAGGAGATGCGCCTTGCCGTGTCGCCCTTCACGTTGCGCAACCGCATCCTGAGGCATATTTCCGAGGAGATCGTCCATGCGCGCGAGGGCCGGCCGGCCCGCATCTGGATGAAGATGAACTCGGTCGTCGATCCGACCGTCATCGACGCGCTCTATGACGCCAGCCGCGCCGGCGTCGAGATCGACCTCGTCGTACGCGGCATCTGCTGCCTGAGGCCGCAGGTGCCGGGTCTTTCAGAGAACATCAGGGTGAAGTCGATCGTCGGCCGCTTCCTCGAGCACAGCCGCATCTACTGCTTCGGCAACGGCTACGGCCTGCCGTCGGACGAGGCGATCGTCTACATCTCCTCGGCCGACATTATGCCGCGCAATCTCGACCGCCGGGTCGAGACTCTGGTGCCGATCACCAATCCAACTGTGCATGAACAGGTGCTTGGCCAGATCATGCTCGGCAACATCATGGACAACCAGCAAAGTTTCGACGTATTGGCTGACGGCACCTCCCGGCGCGTCGCGCTGGAGGAGGGCGAGGAACCGTTCAACGCGCAGGAATATTTCATGACCAATCCGAGCCTCTCCGGACGGGGTGACGCGCTGAAATCGCATGCGCCCAGGCGCATTGCCCAGTTCAAGCGCCGCAAGAAGAACGCCGCCGCGTGATTTCAATTTCCCAGGGCCGGCTTCAGGACCGGCGGCCGTTGTCGATCATCGACATCGGGTCGAACTCGATCCGCCTCGTCGTCTATGAAGGGCTGGCGCGCTCGCCGACGCTTTTGTTCAACGAAAAGATGCTGGCCGGGCTTGGTCGCGGCATCGTTTCGACGGGCAAGCTCGATCCCGAGGCGGTGACGCGCTCAATGGAGGAGTTCCGCCGTTTCCGCGCGCTTTCGGATCAGGCCGGCGCCGAGCACATGTATGTGCTGGCGACCGCGGCGGCGCGCGAGGCGGTCAACGGCCCGGATTTCATCCACCGCGCCGAGGACGTGCTGAAGACCGAGATCCGCGTGCTCTCCGGCAGGCAGGAGGCGCACTATTCCGCGCTCGGCGTCATCTCCGGCTTCTATCCGGCCAACGGCATCGCCGGCGACCTTGGCGGCGGCAGCCTGGAGCTCGTCGACATAAATGGCGAGGCGATCGGCGACGGCATCACGCTGCCGCTCGGCGGCCTGCGCCTGCAGGATATGGCGAAGAACTCGCTGGTCCAGGCACAGAAGATCGCCCGCCAGGAACTGGCGCGGGCGAAGCTTTTGAAGGGCGGGCAGGGCAGGGTCTTCTACGCCGTCGGCGGCACTTGGCGAAACCTCGCCCGGCTGCACATGGAGATGAACAACTACCCGCTCGGCGTGATGCATCATTACGAGATCGGCGCCGATAGCGCCCAGAGCTTCCTCAGGCAGGTGGCAAAGGGCGAGGTCGAGAAGGTCCGGGGCATCGAGGGCGTCTCCAAGAACCGCCGCTCGCTCTTACCTTACGGCGCGGTCGTGCTGCAGGAGATCATGGCGGCGATGCAGCCGTCGAAGATCGTCGTCTCGGCCCAGGGCGTGCGCGAAGGCTTCCTCTATTCGCTGCTCGACGCGGCCGAGCAGAAAGCCGATCCGCTGATCTCGGCCGCCGAAGAGCTGGCGCTTTTGCGCTCGCGCTCGGTCCACCACGCGCACGACCTCGTCGAATGGACCGGCAAGGCCTTCAAGGCCTTCGGCATCGACGAGACGGTGGACGAGGCGCGCTACCGCCACGCCGCCTGCCTGCTCGCCGATATCGGCTGGCGCGCGCACCCGGAATATCGCGGCAGGCAGTCGCTCAACATCATCGCCCATGCGTCCTTCATCGGGGTCGACCATCCCGGCCGCGCCTATCTGGCTTTAGCCAGCGCCTACCGGCATGACGGCATCTTCAACGATAGCATCGCGCCCGAGATCAAGGCGCTGGCGCCGCCGCGTGTGCTCGAGCGAGCGCGTGCGCTGGCGGCGATGATGCGTGTCGTCTACCTGCTGACGGCGGCGATGCCGGGCGTCATGCCGCGGCTGAAATGGGAAAGCCGCGGCAACGGCGCGCTGGCGCTGGTGCTGCCGGCGTCTCTCGCCAACCTTTATGGCGAACGCCCCGCCGGGCGGCTGGCGCAATTGGCGCGCATCACCAACCGCCGCCTGGTGCTGGCGGTCGAGGGGGGTCCAAGTGTTTCGGTGAAATAGCGGTTCCCAAGGCATTTGCGACGGGGTGCACAACTGTCCTCGTCCAATTCGATTGCAACGGTGCACCGATATTTGTCGACGTTGGCGCTGCCCCTATCCGCCTGCCGGCACCTTCTCCCCGTATAGTGACGGGGACAAGGGAATGGCTGCGACGCCGGCGCTCTTCTGCAATGCTTGCGGTTGGCGAAAGCAGCGATGAGAGCGTCCTTCTCCCCGTAAAACGGGGAGAAGATGGCGGCAGCCAGATGAGGGGCAGCGCCGACGCTAAAAGTTTCACGTCACCTCGGCGCCGATGCCGACGCTCCGCCCGTCGGCCGACCATGTGCCTGCGCCGGCCATGGCGAGCGCCAGGAAGCCGCCGGCAATTGCAATGTCCTTCATCAGCATCTGCTGGTGCATGAAGGCTAAAGTCGCGTCGTCGGCGCCCTGACCGTAATGGCCGATAAAGCCGGCGGCGATCGAGAAGGCGGCAAGCAGCAGTGCTGCGATCCGTGTCTGGAAGCCGACGAGGATCAACAATCCGGCGATCAGCTCGAACAGGCCGGTGCCCCAGGCGGCTAAAGTCGGCAGCGGCAGGCCGAGGCCGGCGAAATAGCTGGTCGTGCCGGCGATGTTGGTGAGCGCCTGGAAACCGGAGGGCACGAACAACGCGGCGAGCAGCAGCCGCGAGACGAGAAGCAATGCGTTGCGGGGCATTGGTCACCTCCCTTGCCGGCATCATGCCGGCTGCCGGCGCAGTCTACGCCTGCAACCGGAAAACGAAAAAGCGGCGCGGAAAATTCCGCGCCGGCTTTCGTTTCAGTCTGGGAGGAAAAAACTTCAGTCGCGCTTGGCGTCGATCGAGTAGGCGCCGGCGCCCGAGGAGGCGAGCAGGATGAAGCCGCCGGTGATGGCGAGGTTCTTGAGGAACTGGATCATCTGCATCTGATCGGCCCAGCCGGTATGGGCGACCAGCCCGGTAGCGATCGTGAAGATGGCGAGCACCCACGCGGCGATGCGGGTCTGGAAGCCAACAAGAATGGCAAGGCCGCCGAGCAACTCGATCAGGCCGACGACAACGGCCGTTACAGTCGGCACCGGCAGACCCATGCTGCCGAAATAGGCAGCAGTGCCGGAAATGGCGGTGAGCTTGCCGAAGCCGGAAAGCAGGAAGATGACCGCGAGCAGGATACGGCCGAGCAGGATGGTGAAGGAACTGTTGGACGCGGTGCCGGCGGTAGCGGCGGAAGTGTTGATGGACATGGCGAGTCTCCGAATGGGGTTGAATGCCCAGTCAGATAGACGACGAAGACTGTTCACCAAAGCCGCCTATACGGCGACACATTGTTCACAGATTATATGTTTCTGCGATCGGGCAATCGGCGCGAAATTCGTTTCGTCTGACTTGGCTGCGGGAGTAAAATTCTCCCGTCGCCAAATGCCTCTCAACGCTTAACCCGGATGCGTCATGTCCTCCGGCCGCACCAGCCGATCGTAATCGGCTTCGCTGACCAGCCCGGTAGCAAGGGCTTCCTCGCGCAGCGTGGTGCCGTTCTTGTGCGCCGTCTTGGCGATCTTGGCGGCGTTGTCGTAGCCGATGGTGGGGGCCAGTGCCGTCACCAGCATAAGCGAGCGGTCGAGCGCCGCCTTGATGTTGTCTTCCCGCGCCTCGATGCCGACCACGCAATTGTCGGTGAAGGAGACTGAGGCGTCGGCGAGCAACTGCACCGACTGCAGGAAATTGTAGGCCATCAGCGGGTTATAGACGTTGAGCTCGAAATGGCCCTGGCTGCCGGCGAAGGTGAGCGCGGCATTGTTGCCGAACACCTGCACGCAGACTTGCGTCAGCGCCTCGCACTGCGTCGGGTTGACCTTGCCGGGCATGATCGAGGAGCCCGGCTCGTTCTCCGGCAGCGAAAGCTCGCCGAGGCCCGAGCGCGGGCCGGAGCCGAGGAAGCGGATATCGTTGGCGATCTTGAACAGCGCGGCGGCCGCCGCGTTGACCGCGCCATGCGAGAACACCATGGAATCATGCGCGGCCAGCGCCTCGAACTTGTTCGGCGCGGTGACGAAGGAAATGCCGGTGATGGAAGCGATGCGGTCCGCCACCTTCTCGGCAAAGCCGACAGGCGCGTTGAGACCGGTGCCGACGGCCGTGCCGCCCTGCGCCAGTTCCTGCAGGGCGGGCAGCGTCAGCTGGATGCGCTTGATCGAGGAGGCGACCTGCGCGGCATAGCCGGAAAATTCCTGGCCGAGCGTCAGCGGTGTGGCGTCCTGCGTGTGGGTGCGGCCGATCTTGATGATGTGATTGAAGGCGCGGGCTTTGGCGTCGAGCGCCTTGTGCAGGTGGTGCAAGGCAGGGATCAGATGGTGCGCGACCCGCTCGGCGCAGGCGATGTGCATGGCCGTCGGGTAGGTGTCGTTCGACGACTGGCTCATATTGACGTGGTCGTTCGGATGTACCGGCTTCTTCGACCCCATGACGCCGCCGAGCATCTCGATCGCCCGGTTGGAGATCACTTCGTTGGCATTCATGTTGGATTGCGTGCCCGAGCCCGTCTGCCACACCACCAGCGGAAAATGCTCGTCGAGCTTGCCGTCGATCACTTCCTGCGCGGCCTCGACGATCGCCTTGCCGACGGCTGGATCCAGCCGCTTCATCTCCATGTTCACTTCGGCCGCAGCGCGCTTGATGACGCCGAGCGCCCGCACGATCGAGGCCGGCTGCTTTTCCCAGCCGATCTTGAAATTGCCCAGCGAACGCTGCGCCTGCGCGCCCCAGTAGCGGTCGGCCGCGACCTCGATGGGACCGAACGTATCGGTTTCGGTTCTGGTCTTCTCAGCGCTCACGGGAAATCTCCGGTCTGTCGATGTGCGCAACGGCGTATCGCGTTGCACAAAACGCATCAAGCGGAGATTGCGGGCGGTGATGATGCAAATCGTTTGAAGGGGGCGCCGGTAGTCTCCCCCCTTGAGGGGGAGATGTCGCCTCAGGCGACAGAGGGGGTCGCTCGAACTGCTGCGGCGTACTTTCAAGGCGCGAATGGACGTCGGCGCTCCAGGCGAGACGACCCCCTCTGGCCTGCCGGCCATCTCCCCCCTCGAGGGGGGAGATTTCTACCCCATCGGCGGCCCGACGAGATCGATGCCGTTCTCCGCACATAGCCTTGTCAGCGTCGCGATCATCTCGGGCGTCGGCTCGGCCGGCGGCGGCAGGTCCGGCCGTTTCGCCGGCCGGCTCGCCTTGCGAACCATCGTCTCGAAATCCGAGCCGCGCGTGACGGTGAGCGTGTGCGCGCCTTCCGGGGATTCGACCTTGAACGTATGCGGCAGGCCTTTCGGCGCGATGACGGTCTCGCCGGAGCCGACGATCCGCTCATGGCCGTTGATCTGGAACCGCATCCGTCCCTCGATGATGTGAAAAATCTCATCCTCGTTCCGGTGCACATCCAGCGGTGGAGAATCGCCATAGGGCAGGCGATGCTCGATGACGCAGATGCCGTCCTCGCCGTCGGCCGCGGAGACCTGGATGGCAACGAGCGTGTTGTTGAACCAAAGGAGTTCCTTGCCTGTGATGGCGCTGTTGATCATTGTCATGGCTGCTCTTCCCTTGTTGGGCCGGCAAAGCGGCGTCGGCGCGACCTAACCAAGGACGGGCGGGCGATGGAAATCGAATGATCGTATGGGGCGAATTGATGCGATGAATTTGAACGCGCTGGATCTCAATCTGGTGAGGGTCCTCGACGCGCTGCTGCGCGGAAGAGCGTGACGCGCGCCGGCGAGCAGATCGGCCTCAGCCAGCCAGCCGTGAGCGCGGCGCTCAACCGCCTGCGCCATGCGCTCAACGACCAGCTTTTCGTGAGGCGCGGCAACGATATGGTGCCGACGCCGCGCGCCGAAAGCCTGGCCGAGCCGGTGCGCTCGGCGCTGCGCGAGATCGAGCGCGCCTTCCAGCCCACGACCGGCTTCGATCCGGCGAGACTCGAACGCACCTTCACCTTCATGGGCGCGGACTTTTTTCCATGTTGCTGATGCCGCCATTCGCCGCCCGCATCGCGGCGATGGCACCGCGCGTCTCGTTCCGTTTCCTCGATAGCGCCATCGGCGATGTCTCCAGGCTGCTGCAGGAAGATCAGATCGATGTGGCGCTGGAGCGTCCGCTGGAGGTCGCCGAATGGGTCTCCAGCGTGCCGCTGTTCGGCTCGCCCTTCGCCATCATCGCGGCGAAAGACAATGTCGAGCTACGCCAGGCTGGCATTCGCGAGGGCGAGCAGGTGCCGCTCGGTCTCTTCTGCGAACTGCCGCATGCGCTGCGCTCCATCGATGGCTCGATGTCGGGCTTCACCGATGACGCGCTGGGCAGGATGGGCCGGACGCGCCGGGTCACGCTCGCCCTGCCGCATTTCCAGGCCGTTGCGCTCGCGGTGGCGAGCGGGCCTTATCTGGCCGCCGTCCCAATGCAGTTCGCGACGGCAGCCGCAAAATCCTTGCCGATCGGCATTTATCAACCGCCGATCTCGATACCTTCGCCTGCGGTCAGGATGTACTGGCACGCCCGCCGCGACGACGAGCCGCCGCATCGCTGGGTCCGCGAGCAGGTTCTGGATGAAGTGGGGAAACTCGGATTCAAGGACTGGGACGGCATGGCGGATATACAACCTTATCCCGCCGTGTAGCCGCCATCGACGGCAAATATCGCGCCGCTGGTCCACGCGGCTTCGTCGCTAGCCAGATACACAGCCATGCCGGCGATATCGCTGGGTCGGCCGATGCGGCCGAGCGGATAGCTCCGCTCGACATAGGCCGTGAGATCGTCTTGCGCCTGTTGCGGCAAGGTGACGATCGACTTCCGCCGCATGGCGGTGTCGACCGTGCCGGGCGCGATGGCGTTGACGCGGATGCCGTGCGGGCCGAGCTCGAAGGCGAGCGACTTGGTCAGCGAATTCATCGCGCCTTTCGACAGCGAATAGAGGCTCGACGGCCGCTTCGGGATCATCTTGTTGGCGAAGTAGGACGAGATGTTGATGACCGAAGCGCTGCCGCCCAGATGCGGCAGCAGCCGCTGCGTGAGGAAGAACGCCGCCGTCACATTGAGCGCGAAGGACTGATGGAACTCTTCCTCGCTGACCGCTTCGAACGGCACGAAATAGGCGACGCCGGCATTGTTGACGAGGACGTCGAGCGGCCGGCCGGATTGGCTGATATGGGCTGCCACGGCATCGATGCCGGCGCTGGCGGCGAGATCGGCCGAGAGCGTCTCGACGGTGTCGCCGCCTTTAGCCTCTCCGGTCAGCGTGTCGCGCGCGGTCTCCAGCTTGCCGGCATCGCGGCCGACGATCAGCACACCGGCGCCTTCGCGGACAAAAGCTTCGGCGATCGCCAGGCCGATGCCGTCCGACCCGCCGGTGATCAGCGCCCGCTTGCCGTGAAGTCGCATCGCCATGCTCCTGCAATTGTCGCGCAGGAATGCAGCGCCGAATGGTGCGGGTGGTCAACCCGAAGCCCTATCGTCCGGTATGAACTTTATCCGACCGAGGCCAGGCCGGCGGCAGCAGGTTGTCTCAGGGCAAGCCGCCCCGCGACATAGTCCTTCACCTGCCGGATAGCCTGCTCGCGTGTGACGCTGCCCGGCTGCAGGCCGAGCCTCAGCCACAGCCCGTCGATCAGCGCAGTGACGCCGAGCACGATCTCGTCGACCAGTTCCGGCGATGCGAGGCCGCGCAGGCCGGACAACAGGTTCGAGCGCATGCGCGCGTGGATCACCTTCTGGATGCGCGCCAGCTTCTCGTCGCGCGGCACCTCGGCGCAGAGCGAAAGCCAGGCGTGGCAGAGAGGCGGCAGGAACAGATGCTCCTCGAAATTGCCCTCGATCACCGCGTCCAGCCGCTCCATCGAAGTCCGCGCCCGCTTGAGCCGCGCTACCACCGCGTTGCACAGCACGGCATTTGCCTCGCGCATCGCGTGCTCGAACAATTCCTGCTTGTTGCGGAAATAATGCAGCACGATGCCTTTCGAGGCGCCGGCCTGGGCCGCCACCTTTTCCAGCGTGGCGCCGGCAATACCCTCGCGCTCCAGTACCGCGAAGGCCGCCTGCCGCAACTCCTTACGGCGTATGTCGCTGAGACGCGTGAGCTTCACCGGATCGATCCATGCATTGCGAATCCATGTTGACATTTTCGTCCGCTCAGATCAACAATTGACCAATGGGACAATAATATGACCAGATGGTCAAACAAATGGTCGATATGAGGAGAACCGGAATGTTGCGCATGCTTGCGAATGGCGTTTGTCTCGCTGCCTTGATGCTAGCCGCTCAAACCGCCTATGCGGCCGAGGCGGACGAGTGCAGGGCTGTCCGCATGGCCGAGCCTGGCTGGAACGATCTCGCCTTCACCACCGGCGTGGCCAAGGTCCTGCTCCAGGCGCTGGGCTATGAGCCGCAGAGCGAGGTGCTCGGCATCAACGTCATCTACGAAGGCATGAAGAACAAAGACCTCGACCTGTTCCTCGGCTACTGGGACCCGGCGATGGTCACCTACTACGAGCCCTACAAGAAGGACGGCTCGATCGAGAACGTCCGCGTCAATCTGGTCGGCGCCAAATACACCTTCGCCGTGCCGACCTATGTCTGGGAAGCCGGCGTCAAGGACGTGGCCGACCTGCACAAGTTCGCCGACAAGTTCGGCAAGAAGATGTACGGCATCGAGCCCGGCTCGAACCAGCTGATGATGGACGCCATCGCCGACCCTCAGTTCCAGCTCGACGGCTGGCAGGTGGTCGAGTCGAGCGAAGCCGGCATGCTCTCGGAGGTCGGCTACGAGATCAAGGAGAAGCAGTTCATCGTCTTCCAGGGCTGGGCGCCGCATCCGATGAACACGATGTACGACTTCAAGTACCTGACCGGCGGCGACAAGTTCTTCGGCCCGAATTTCGGCGCCGCCACCGTGACGACGCAGGTGCGCAAGGGTTTTCTGCAGCAATGCCCGAATGTGGCGCAGTTCCTGAACAACCTCGCCTTCGACATCGATCTGGAGAATGTCGGCATGGGCTACCTCATCAATGACGGCATGAAGCCGGAGGAAGGCGCCCTGAAGTCGATCACCCTGAACAAGGACCGCCTCGACGCCTGGCTCGCCGGCGTCACCACTTTCGAGGGCAAGCCCGGCCTTGCCGCGGTCAAGGAAAAGCTCGGACTGTGAAGCCGGAGGCATTGGACCTGCCGGAGCAACAGGCCGAGCAGGGCGCCTGGGCCGGCCGCAAGCGGTTCGTCGATGTCGGTGGCCTCGATCTTGCCTATGTCGAGGTCGCCGGTTCGGAGCCGTCGCTGCTGCTCGTCCACGGCTTCACCGACACCAGCCGCAGCTTCTCGCTGCTTGCGCCGCATCTTTCCGGCCGCCGGCTGATCATGCCCGACCTGCGCGGCCATGGCGCCTCGCAGGCGGGCGAGGGCTGCGCCGTAGCCGATTTCGCCGAAGACATGGCCGGGCTGATCCGTCGCTTGCGGGTCGAGCGGCCGGTCGTCGTCGGCCATTCGCTTGGCGCCATGGTTTCGATTGCGCTTGCGGCGCGGCATCCGGAACTGATCGGCGGGCTGGTGGTCATGGCCGGCACGCTGAAGACCGATTTCCTTCCGGACCATCCCCTCGTCGCCGGCGTCGCGGCGCTGCGCGATCCCATCTCGCTAGCCGATCCGTTCTACGACTGGTGGCATGCCTGCGGGCCCGGCGTGCCGCAGGCCTTTCTTGCCGGCCTGGCGGCGGATGCTTCGGCCATGCCGGCGGCGCGCTGGCGCGCTATTCTCGAAGAAATCCGCCGGACTGATCTGACCGCCGCGGTGCGGGCCGTGCGGGTCCGGACGCTGGTCATAGCGGGTGCCTGCGATCCGCTTTTCGGCGAAGCGCACCAGCAAGCCCTGGTTGAAGCACTGGCCGGATCACGTCTCGTCTGGGCGCAGGATTGCGGTCACAACCCGCATTGGGAGGATCCCGCCCTTGTCGCCGACGCGATCGCCGGGACGTTTCAGAACGCGTAAGCGTGATCACCTCAGCAGCGATCGGGCCGTCGGCGTCAGGCGCAGCGTCTCGGTTGGCTTCGCGGTATCGGCCCGCGCGGCCTCGCGAAACGCTTGCCATGCCGGCGAAGCGGCGAGAGTCGCCTGGCATCGGTCGTGCGCCCCTTCGTCGTCGAAACGGGTGACCGCGACGAAGACGTTTTCACCGGCTCTCACCGGCAGGCGCGGAAATGTGTTTTCGGCATGCTCGCTGACGAAGGTGCCGAGCAGCCGGGCACCATTTGCCGAGGGCTGCGGAACCGCCTCCGCCTGGAAACGCTCGGCAAAGCCGACCTCGGTGCCAGGCCGCAAATAATCAATCGAAATCTCAACAATACCCGCTAAGTGACTCTCCTGGCTTTGTTTTCCGGTTTCGGCAGCGGCGGGCCGCCGCAGTCCCGACAGATCGAAGCCCGCATCTTTCCACGCCGGTTTCAAAAGCAGCACATCGTCGGAATCGATCATCGTCGCATTGGCGGCGTCGCGATGCCCGGTCCACACCGGCCCGCCATAGAAGGCGGTCAGCGCGTCCGTCCTGGCCTCCATGTCCTCGAAGCCGCGCAGCCAGACGAACATGTCGGGGCGGTCTAGGTCGCGGAATTGGCCGATGACGGTCATGCCGGACGCCTCCTGCGTCTCGACGAACTCCCGGTCGAACAGCGCAATCAGCGTTTCGCGCTGGCCGGGCTTCAGCGTGTATTGGCGGAGTTCGACGACAGGTGAGGCAAAGTGAGGGGCGCTGGAGGCTCGGTTCATGATCAAAATCTCAAAACAGGCTAATCGTCCTGTTTATAAACAGACCGGTTGTCCTGTTTTGTCAATCTGATATCTTGGCGGCATGTCAGGAGAGATTGCAGCTCAGCCGCGCTCGCAGCGCAAAAAGCGCACCAACGATCCGGAAGGCATGCGCCGCCGTGTGCTCGACGTGGCGGAAGACTCCTTCCAGGCGCGCGGCTATCACGCCTCGAGCCTCGGCGATCTGATGGCGGCGGCCGGCGTCACGGGCGGCGCGCTGCACCACCATTTCCCGACCAAGAAGGCGCTGGCGCTGGCGGTGATCGAGGAGCGTGTTGCGGCAGCTGTAGAGGAAACCTGGATAACCCCGGTGCGGGCGGCGCCTTCGGCGCGCGACGGCGTTCGCGCCGTGTTCGAGGCGGTGGCGGTGGAACTGGAGCAGCAGGGCTATGTGCGCGGCTGCCCGCTCAACAATCTCGCGCACGAGCTTTCGCTGGCGGACGACGAATTCCGTGCGGCGCTGGTCAGGATCTTTGCCAATTGGCGCCAGGCAATAGCTGATAAGATCCGGGCCGACCAACTGGACGGCGGGGAGGGCGCAACCGATCCGGAGCGTTTTGCAGCGCTGACTGTGGCGGCCTATTCCGGCGCTATGTCGATGGCCAAGACATCGCAGGATGCGGCGGTTTTGCGGGAGTGCTTGAAGGGATTGGAGAGTGTGCACCCGTCTTCGGGCGGACCGACAGCGAGGCGACGCCGCAGAGTGTTGCTGCGATAGACGCAGGCGGGACAGAGGGGGTGTGAAGGATCGCCTTCGCTTGAGAACTTAAGAAGCCAGCACTACTCCCGCAACGCCTTGATCGTCTCGAATCCCACCTCGCTCTGCGCGCTGGTACCCTCGTCATAGCGCCGCGCCAGCACCGCCTGCAGATCCGGCGAATAGAGCGCGGTGAAGCTGTCGACCACCGCGCCGGAATCGCCGGTGATCATCTCGCTCACCGCCAGCACGCTGTATTTGCAGTCACCCAGCTTGTAGGTCTCCTTGCCCCTGACGGAGAGCGCCAGGGTTTCGGTGCCCTTCGGCGCCTTCTTCGCCGACAACCGCACGAACTCGGTCTTGCTCTTGGCGCCGGCCTTCAGCGGAAACAGCTTCTTGATGTCGCCGAGCGGGATCATCGACAGCCGGCCGGTGTCGCTGTCGCGAAAGACCTCGATCAGCCCGGCGTAGAGATACTGCGTCTGCGGCGATTGCGACTGGTAGTCGTTGACGACCGCGACCATGCCGCCCGGCGCCGGCCGGAATTCGCTGCGGATGCCGGGCTTTTCCAGCACGAAGCCCGTCTTGGCGGACTTGGCGTCGACGCAGTCGGCCGCCTGCGCCGAGCCGGCAAGTGCCAGCGCGGCGACCATCATGCCGAACGTTTTGGTTCTCATGCTGTCCTCCTCTGCTCGCTCAGGTTGCCCCTGAAGCAATGGCAGACCGAGGTGGCTGTGTCGACCCGCGCTTAAAGCGCGTCGCACTGAAACGGATTCCGGCGACGCGCTTTAAGTCTTTGTTTTTATGCATGTCGTTTTCGCAAAACCGCTGCGCACTTTTGCGCGACATGCATTAGGCGCGAAAGGTCGCCATGCCCGATCTGGACGATCCGGCGCTGAAACTGTTCAATCGGGTGATCATGAATCGACCACCCTCATTGTCCTTCTCTCGCCGCGCTTTCCTCGAGCGGATGGGAGGCCTCGCCGCGGCCTGCACTTTGCCGCGCGCCGCTTTCGCCCAGACCGGCCGGCGCATCCAGCCGATCGACGCGACTTTTCTGTTCATCGCTGACATCCATGCCTGCCGCATGGCGCGCAAGTTGAGCCCTCATTGCGAACAGGAAGGCAAGACCGACGCGGCCTTGCTGCGCAATGTGGCGGCCTTGAACGGGATTTCGGACAAGGAATGGCCGGTCAAGATCAACGGCGTCGCCACCGGCCTGCATTCGGCCGGCACGCGCATCGGCACGCCGCTCGGCCTCGTCACCGGCGGCGACATCACCGACGACGGCGGCGGCCAGGTCACCGAGCCCAGCGAAGGCACGCAGCTTCTGCAATTCAGCCAGCGCTATCAGCAGGGCGTCGGGCCGGACCGCGTCCACATTCCCGTCTATGTCGGGCTCGGCAATCACGATCTCGACCAGAACGGTTCGCCTCCGCATGTCGACTGGTATCGCCGCGAATTGCGCGACTATGTCGAGGTCAATCATCGCCCCGGCGTGTTCTTCAAGCCGCCGGTGCCGGCGACAAACTACGACGTCGACACCGACTGCTATTCCTGGGACTGGGGCGGCCTGCATCTTGTCCAGACGCACCGCTTCGCCGGCGACACCGGCCATGGCGCGATAAGCAGCCTGCCTTGGCTGAAGCAGGACCTGGCCACTTATGCCGCCGACGGCCGCCCGGTGATCCTGTTCCAGCACTATGGCTGGGACACCTTCTCGATCGAGCGCTGGGACCCGGCAAAGCGCGCCTATGACGACGAAGGCGCGGGCCGGCCGCACTGGTGGGGCGAGGCCGATCGCCAGGCGTTGGTCGCCGCGCTGAAGGGCTACAACGTGATCGCGATCTTCCACGGTCATCAGCACGAGGTGCCGATGATCTACCAGCGCGAGGGGCTCGACTTCATCAAGCCGAAGGCCGCCTATATGGGCGGCTTCGCGCTGGCGCGGGTGACCGATGACAACATCGATGTCGTGCTGGGTGAGGCGACCGGCGATCACGGCGAGGTGGTCTTCACCAACGCATTCTGCAAGCAGTTCGAGACATGAAAAGGCCGCCTGGAGGCGGCCGTTTGCGGGATTAAAGCGCCTTGCGGACCTTGTCCTTCACGTCGCCATAGGCCTTGCGCACCTTGCCGGCGATCTTTTCGGACACGCCTTCCACCTGCATGCGCCGGTTGCCGGTGGCCTTGCCGGCCGCCTGCTTGACCGAGCCTTTTACCTGCTTGGCGATTCCGGCGACCTGATCCCTGTTCACCATGTCCGCATCTCCTGGGTCCGGAATGGGAGACGGATGCGGGGGCTGC
Organism: Mesorhizobium captivum; assembly: GCF_033977165.1. NCBI lineage: Bacteria > Pseudomonadati > Pseudomonadota > Alphaproteobacteria > Hyphomicrobiales > Phyllobacteriaceae > Mesorhizobium > Mesorhizobium captivum. Next base: position 59,030 of record NZ_JAVIJB010000012.1, on the reverse strand, counting down.
ATCCGACACGTCAACGAACCGATAACGTTCGGGTTCCGTCCGACCTGCCAGGTCGCGGCAAGGACTTTCGGCGGGAAGGCGAAGCGGTTAGCCTGACGCCGCAATCGGCATGAAGTGGGCAACCATGGCGGAATTCACGCTCTATATCGGCAACAAATGCTTCTCCTCATGGTCGTTGAGGCCCTGGGTGGCGATGCGGCATCTGGAGGTTCCGTTCGAAGAAAGTTTCGTGCGTCTGCGCACGCCCGAGACTGCCGCCAATCTCGCCAAGGTGTCGCCGACCGGCCTGGTGCCGGTCTTGAATCATAATGGCAGGATCGTCTGGGAAACCCTTGCGATCCTTGAATATCTGGCCGACCTCTTCCCGGAGAAAAAACTCTGGCCGGAAGATGCCAGCGCCCGCGCCTTGGCGCGTTCGGTGGCGACCGAGATGCATTCCGGCTTCCGTGAGGTCCGTTACGGCTGGCCGATGAATTTGCGCCGGCCGAAGGCCTACAAGCCGCTCGATGCCGAGGGCGAGGCGCAACGGGCGCGCATCGAGGCGATCTGGCGCCAGTGCCGCGAGCAATATGGCAAGGACGGCCCGTTCCTGTTCGGCCATTTCACCGCGGCCGACGCAATGTATGCGCCGGTCGTCACCCGCTTCGACACCTATGGCGGCGAACTGGCGCCCGTCACCCGCGCCTATGTCGATACCGTGTTGGCGACCCCGGCGATGCGGCACTGGTACGCCGAGGCCGCCAAGGAGCCATGGCCGGAGCCAGGGCCGCACGAACAGGATTGAGCCAATTCCGGGAAAAGTGTGGAGCGGCCCGCAATTGCGTCAACTGCTCTGATGGCGGGGCTTCCAGAATGCCCCGCTCGGCCTATGTGAGGCTGCGGGCCGGGTTCCTGGAGATTTCTCATGACATCCGCTAATTCCCCACTCGCCGGCAAGGTCGCGCTCGTCACCGGCGCCTCGTCCGGCATCGGCGAAGCGACGGCCGCCGCGCTTGCCGCCGCCGGCGCGAAGGTGGCCGTCGCCGCCCGCCGCATCGATCGCCTCGCGACGCTCTCCAGCCGCATCGAAAAAGCCGGCGGTACCGCATTCGCCATCGAAGCCGATATCGCCAAGGGTGGCGACGTCGCCGCCATGGTCGACAAGGCCGCTTCCGAATGGGGCCGGCTCGACATCCTCGTCAATAATGCCGGCGTCATGCTGCTTGCGCCCGCGGCCGAAGCCGATCCCGACGACTGGCGCCGCATGATCGAGATCAACCTGGTTGGCCTGATGGCAACCACCAAGGCGGCGCTGCCGCACCTCAAGGCCTCCAAGGGCCATGTCGTCAACGTCTCCTCGGTGGCCGGTCGCGTCGCCAACCCCGGCGCCAGCGGCTATGCGGCGACCAAGTTCGGCGTCGTCGCCTTCTCGGAGTCGCTGCGCCGCGAGGTCTATGCCGACAAGGTGCGCGTCACCGTCATCGAGCCGGGCCTGGTGCGGACCGAACTCGGCGACCACATCACCAACCAGGAATTCAAGGCCGGGCTCGAACACCGCCTCGCAACCATGGAAGCGCTGACCGCCGAGGATATCGCCAATGCCATTCTCTACGCCGTCAGTCAGCCGCCGCGCGTCAACATCAACGAGATCCTGATCCGCCCGACCGACCAGGAGCGCTGAGCCGCCAGCGAACCCGATCGACAACAATTGACCGGCGCCGCATTTCGGCATAATACGTAACCAGATGGATACATATTATGCCGCAGGCTGATCCCGACCGTTCCGTCTTCCGCGCCATCGCCGATCCGACGCGGCGCGCTATCCTCGACCGGCTGCGGCAAGGCCCGGCGCCGGTCAACGAGTTGGCTTCCGCTTTCTCGCAGAGCCGCCCGGCGATTTCCAAGCATCTGAGGATACTGCGCGAGCTCAACGTCGTCTCCGAGCAGCGGCAAGGCCGCGAGCGCGTTTACCGCCTGGAGCCGGCCGAATTGAAGGACGTCGCGGACTGGATCCTGCCTTACCGCGACTTCTGGCAGCAAAGCCTCGGCAATCTCAAATCCTATCTGGAGAATGCCAATCCGGAGGACGACTAATGGCCAGCAATGACAAACCGCGTGCGATCGCCGACGTGTCAGCCGGCACCATCCTTGCCACGGTGACGATCGCCGTGCCGCCGGAACGCGTTTTCCGCGCCATCACCGCCGGTGACCAGATCCCGCTCTGGTGGGGCGCGGACAACATGTACCGGACGACGAAACACACGGCCGATGTCCGGCCCGGCGGCGCCTGGCGCTCGGAAGGCAACGGCGCTGACGGCCAGGATTTCCATGTCGGCGGCGAATATCTGGAAGTCGAACCGCCGCATCGCCTGGTGATGACCTGGATAGCGCCGTGGGACGGCGATCATGTCACCACCGTTACCTATACGCTGGAAGCAGTGGAGAACGGCACACGGCTGACGCTGCGCCACGACGGCTTCGGCGCGCGCCGCGACTCCTGCCGCGACCACGGTTCCGGCTGGGAGCGCGTGCTTGGCTGGCTCGGCGACTTCCTGTCCAAGGAGACCGGTGCCAAGCCGATGTCGGTCTTTCATTGCCGGATGATCCCGCCGCGCCCCGACTTCGCCTTCACCCTGACGGAGGAGGAGAGGGCGCTGATGAACGCGCATGCCGACTATCTGCGCGGCCTGCTCCACGATGGCACGATGATGCTGGCGGGTCCCGTCGCCGATCCCGCCGGGCCTTGGGGGCTTCTGATCCTGCGCGTCGGCAGCGAGGCCGAGGCCGAGGCCGTGACCGACGGCGATCCGGTGGCGCGTTCGGGCCGCGGCTTCCGCTATGAAATCCTGCCGATGTTGAGCACGATCATGTGAGGCCGAAAAGAAAACGCCTCTCGCGCTTTTTACGGCGCGGGAGGCGTCTTTTGTCAGCTCTTCGTGAGATTGCTCTCTTGAATTGCTGACCATATTCAAATGTACGGACGCTGGATTGGTTCCCGCCGCTTGCGAATTTTTTTGGGAAGCTGGCCGCCTCATTTTTTCGGCGTCAGCACCGGCACGGTAAAATGTTCAAAGACACCATGGGCCGGGTTCAGCCCGACGACGGCTAGGCCGACGTTTTCGTCCATATCTCGGCCGTTGAGCGCGCCGGAATGCACGACATCGAAGGCCAGAAGCCCGGCTACGAGATGGTTCGGGACACGAAGTCGGGCAAGACCTTCGCCGACCATCTGCAGGCTGCCTGAACGAAACTCACCCTGCCATGACCACGGATGTAACTGGCACCGGTAAATGGAAGAAGGTCGCGTCGATGCCTGACCTTTTTTCGTTCCCAAGCGTGGATTGTTCGTCGCGGCCCGATTGCGATGTGCTAAGCAGCCCGCACCCGCAAATGTAAATACTCCGAACCAGGAGAAGATTTTGTCCCTAATTCCGAAGACATCCCGCGACCAGGCCGAGTCCCTTTTCAGCAAGTCCCGGACCCAGTCGATGTCGCTCAACCGCATCATGTCCGAACGGGATGCTGTCAGCCAGGCCCGGGAGGCCAAGACCGCGCGCCTGCGCGAACTGCGGCTGGAGAAGGAAGCAGAGGCGGCTGCCCTCGCCGCCGCCTCCCTGAAACGCAAAGGCAAAGGCTGATGGCAACCAAACGCGTCCCGCCAAGGCCGATCGCCGCCGACTCGACCATCGCCGACATGGTCGATGTTCTGGACAGACCAATCGAATATGTACGGCGCGTTTTGGAGAAGCTGGAGCGCTGCAGGCGCGCCCATGGCGATGCGCAGGTGAGGCTTGGTGTGCGCAGCCGTGCCGAATGCCCGAACTATCTGATCGAATATGTGCGGGAGGACAGCAAGACCCGCGAACGCGTGACCCATCGCGATGCGGCCTATAGCGGCAGCACGCATCGCGAACTGGCGCCGCATCATATCGAGGAGGCCAGGAACTGGTCACCGGAGGAAATGAACATCACGGCGGTTTCGGCGCTGATCGGCCGCCTGCGCAATCCGCGAGCGCCGTCACCGCGTTTCGCTGAAGAGGACTGATATGGCCATAAGATTCTCCGCCAAGGATCAGCCTGCCGAAAAGCCGGCCAAGCCGTCTGCCACCGCAAAGCCGGTCGGGCCCGCCGCCGCTCCGAAAGCCGATGGGCCGGCCGCGAGCGATCTGTTCGAGACGTCGGCAGAAGCGTCGCCGCGCAAGACAGGCAAGAAGAAATAGCGCCTTGCCGCACGACTCCGGCCATAGCCGCTTGCCTTGGCTGCCGGATCCGGCAGCCAAGGCATCTGCCGCCTTCGACTGCCAGAGCTGCGGCGCCTGCTGCGCCTATTCGGCCGACTGGCCACGCTTCTCGACCGAAGAGGATGCCGAACTCGACCGCATCCCCGAAGCACTCGTCGCCGCCGACCAATCCGGCATGCGCTGCGAAGGCGGCCGCTGCGCCGCACTTCGCGGCGAAGTGGGCAAGGGGACAGCCTGCGCGATCTACGAAGTCCGCCCGCATGTCTGCCGCGCCTGCATGCCCGGCGGCGGCGACTGCCTGATGGCAAGGGACATGTATGGGCTGGCGTTGAAGCTGCCAATCTCCCCCCTCGAGGGGGAGATGCCCGGCAGGGCAGAGGGGGGCGCTGTCCCGCCGACGTCTCAGTCGAGCTGTAACTGCACACCGGAGTAGATTTCTCGCGCAAAGAACTGAGAGGGGGGCACGAAGGAATGAGGCGCTGTTCCAGTTGCCCCTCACGACATGGGCGGCGACGAACCGTCCGCCACCAGCCGCTTCGCCGCATCCGCGGCGGCAGTGCAGTAGCTTTGGTCGCCATGGATCAGGATCATCACCATGGCGCCTTCGATCAGCAGGAAGAGCTCGCGCGCCCGTGCCTTGGGCGTCGGCACGTTCGCTTCAGCAAGCAGCGTTTCCAGATGCCGCTCCATCAGCGCCTTGTGCTGGCGGGCGATCGAGCGCGCGGGATGGCCGGATAGGTCGGCGAGCTCGATCGCCAGCCGGGTGAAGCCGGAGCCGGCCCAGCGCGGCTTGGACGACCATTTGACCAGGCCCTCGAACAGCTTGTCGATCAGCTCGGCCGCGCCGCCCGACAGGTCGATGCCATAGTTCTGAAAGTCGGCGAAGGTACGCTCGTGCTGCGAGGCGAGCACGGCGGTCAGCAGCGCGTCCTTGCTATCAAAGTGGTAGTAGAGCGTGCGCTTGGTGACGCCCGCAGCATCCGCGATCTCGTTCATGCCGACGCGGAAGAAGCCCCGGCGGCGAAACAGCTTGTAAGCCGCCTGCAAGATCTCGGGCCTGGTCTCGTCGGACGCTCTGGGCATGGGGCACGGCCGTCGCCGGTGAAAGTATACTCGCTAGTGAATTTACATCAGTGGGCACGCGCCCTTCAATGATCAGCGTCTGCTAATATTCGATAGGAGGACGACGATGGAAAGAGTAGTCCCCACGGCGCTCGATGCCCCGACAGAGATCGTGGCCTTGCCTGACGAGATCATGGCCTCGGCGGCGCCAAAGCTCATGGCGAATATGACCTGCATTGAGGACCTGCGCCATGCCGCGCGTCGCCGGGTGCCGCGCGTCTTCTTCGACTATGCCGAGGCCGGCTCCTATGCCGAGCAGACGTTGCGCGCCAACCGCGCCGACCTCGAGCGCATCACGCTTAAACAGCGCGTGCTGGTCGACGTCGAGCATCGCGACACGGCAACCACGATCCTCGGCGAGAGGGTGTCGCTGCCGGTAGCGCTTGCGCCGATCGGCCTCGGCGGCATGCAATGGGCCGATGGCGAGATTCTTGCCTGCCGCGCGGCAAAAGCCGCCGGCATCCCCTACACGATGAGCACGATGTCGATCTGCTCTATGGAGGACGTTGCTCAAGCGGTGGGCAAGCCGTTCTGGTTCCAGCTGTATGTAATGAAGGACCGTGGTTTCGTGCGAGCGCTCGTCGAGCGGGCGCTCGCCGCCCGCTGCAGCGCGCTGGTACTCACCGTCGACCTTCAGGTGCTGGGGCAGCGCCATGCCGATGTCAGGAATGGGCTCTCGGTGCCGCCTGCGCTCAAGCCGCGCACTATCCTTGACATTGCCAGCCGGCCGGGCTGGGCGGCCCGCATGCTCTCGGCCAAACGCTGGACCTTCGGCAACCTCGCCGGACACGTGAAGGGCGAGGGCAGCATCAAGGCCGTGGCCGACTGGGTGTCGCACCAGTTCGATGCAACGCTGAGCTGGAGCGACGTCGACTGGATCAGGAGCATCTGGCCGGGCAAGCTGATCCTCAAGGGCATCCTCAACGTCGACGACGCGCGGAGCGCCAGAAAGACGGGCGCCGACGCCATCGTGGTGTCCAACCACGGCGGCCGGCAGCTCGACGGCGCGCCGTCGACCATCTCGATGCTACCCAAGATCGCCGAGGCGGTGGGCTCGGAGATCGAGTTGCTGTTCGACGGCGGCGTGCGCTCGGGCCAGGATGTCGTGAGGGCGGTGGCCCTTGGCGCCCGGGCCTGCCTTGTCGGACGCGCCTATGTCTACGGCCTTGGCGCCGGCGGCGAGGCCGGCGTGGCGACGGCGATAGAGATCCTGCGCAAGGAGCTGTCGGTCACCATGGCGCTGACGGGGACAAGAAGTGTCGCGGAGATTGATGGGCGGGTGTTGAATTAAGAGAGGCGGCGGTTCCTCCAGGGCGGCGACTTGACCGCCGAGACGCCGGCGGGGCAGCGCCCCTCTCTGGCCTGCCGGCCATCTCCCCACAAGGGGGAGATTACGCTCTCGCCACCGCTTGCCCACACTCGCACCTCCCGATACCTTGCCGCGCGGGCAGGGCCGTGGAGGAAACCTTGAGCATCGAATTCCTGTTGACGTCACTGATTGTCGTGGCCTCGCCCGGCACCGGCGTTCTCTACACGTTGAGCGCAGGCCTTTCGCGCGGCGCTCGCGCCTCGATCATCGCCGCCTTCGGCTGCACGTTGGGCATCATCCCGCATATGGCCGCCGCCATCACCGGCCTTGCCGCCATCCTGCACACAAGCGCCGTCGCCTTCGAGACGCTGAAATATCTCGGCGTCGCCTACCTTCTCTACATGGCCTGGAACACGCTGAAGGAGAAGGGCGGGTTGAGCGTCGACCAGAACGTTCCGCCACGCTCGGCGGCCAAGGTCATCACTTCCGGCATCCTGATCAACATCCTGAACCCAAAACTGTCGATCTTCTTCTTTGCCTTCCTGCCGCAATTCGTCAGCACCACCGAGCCGCACGCGCTGCCGAGGATGCTGGAGCTCTCCGGCGTCTTCATGCTGATGACCTTCCTGGTTTTCGCGATTTATGGCGTGTTCGCGGCTTCGATCCGCAGCCACGTCGTGTCGCGGCCGATGGTGTTGACCTGGATGCGCCGCACCTTCGCCGGCGCCTTCGTCATGCTCGGTGCCAAGCTGGCGCTGGCGGATCGCTAGTTCACCGCTGCTTGTCGGCCAGCTCGCCTTCGGTTTCGGAAGCCTCGCTTCCGGAACCGGACGCAGCCCGAATGCCGAGCCGCCACGCCGAAGGCGGCACGCCGATCATCTTCTTGAAGGCCCGGCTGAACGCCGCCTCGGATTCGTAGCCGATTTCCGCCGCGATGTTCGCGACGTTGCTGTTGCCGGTGCTGAGCAGTTCCGAGGCGATCTGCATCCGCCATTTGGCGAGATAGTGCATCGGCGGCATGCCGACGAGCCTGGTGAAGCGCTCGGCAAGCACGGTGCGCGACAGCGCGGACTCTTTCGCCAACGCCTCCAAGGTCCAACTATGCGCCGGCCGATCATGGATCAGCGCCAGCGCCCTGCCCAGATGCGGATCGCGCAGGCCCGCCAGCCAGCCGATCTGTTGCGGCGGCAGCGCTTCCACATAGCGGCGCAGGACATCGACGAACATCAATTCGCTGAGTTTGGTCAGCACCGTCTCGCTGCCCGCCCGCTTCTCCGCCACCTCCGACACCGCCAGCTTGATGAACTGGCCGAGCCAGCCGCCATCGCCTTTCACATCCCCGGCCTTGATGACCGGCGGCAGCGCTTCGAGCAGCGGGTTGAAGGGCAGGGCACCGCAAGCGAGATAGCCGCAGACCAGCCGGGCCGACAGCGATCCGTCCTTGACGTAGTTGATGGGGAATGGGGTCTGGCTGGCGGCCGCGATCTCCAGGACATCCGCGGTCGGCGGATCGGCCCTCAAGTCGGGCGTGCTCGACATGATATGCGGGTCGCTCTTGGTGAAGACCACGACTTCGCCGGCCTCCACGAGTATCGCTTCCTTGCCGATGATGCGGGCGAAGCAACGGCCGGCCGTGAGCACGTGGTAGGAAATCAGGTGATCCGCGCCAGGCAATATCCTCGGCAGTATCGAAGCAGGCGAGGGCGAACAGACCGCCCATGGGTCCTGCGCCTCGATGTCGAAGAACGTCGCGCCGGTGAGGCGCACCGTTTTCAACAGGTCAGACAGAGCGTCCCCGGCCATTCCACCCAAGTCCCGTAAGTTGCGCGGCAACCCGGCGCGACATCCCTTCCGAGTTCCGGACGCGCTGTCAAGTAAGGCGGACGCGCCGTCATTCCGTTCATGGCCGGAAGCTTTAAACCCACACCGGTGCTGATCTCCGTTTCAAATCGGACGCTCTAACGCAGTCGAACTCAAGGAAGGATGCAAGTCATGACGGTACACAAGGGCGGATGTTTTTGCGGCGCCGTGCAGATCGAAGTTCATGGAACCGCCGAGGCAATGGGCTATTGCCATTGCGGTTCCTGCCGGTCGTGGTCGGCGTCTCCCGTGAACGCCTTCACGCTATGGAAGCCCGAAAACGTCAAGGTCACCAAGGGCGCGGAATTCCTCTCCGGTTTCAAGAAGTCGAAGATGAGCGACCGCCAGTACTGCACCGAATGCGGCGGGCATCTGATGACGGATCATCCGCCGCTTGGCCTGGTCGACGTCTATGCGGCGACGATACCGACGGTGGAATTCACGCCGGGGGTCCATGTCAACTACGCCGAGACGGTCCTGCCGATGAAAGACGGCTTGCCCAAGCTGAAGGATTTTCCGGCCGAGCTCGGCGGCTCCGGCGTGAGCCTGCCAGAGTAATCACCGGCGATGACAAAGGACTCCCGACAACCGCACTACACGACAGGAGAATACGCATGGATATCGCGACATTTCGCGCCACGCAGGAGCCGATCAAGGATCTATATCGCAACGATGCCGGGGCGGCGCTTCTCACGCTGAAGGCCAAAGGCAGCGCCGACGACGCCAGGGTGACCTGCAAGGTCGAGACCGGACACGGCCTTGCGCTGGCAGGCATCCACCCGAAGGCCGGCGGCAGCGGGCAGGAGCTTTGTTCCGGCGACATGCTGCTGGAAGCGTTGATCGCCTGCGCCGGCGTCTCGATGCGGGCGGCTGCCGCCGTCCTCGAGATCCCGATCAAGTCGGCGAAAATCTCCGCCGAAGGCGATGTCGACCTTCGCGGCACGCTGGGTGTCACCGAAGGCGTGCCGGTCGGCTTCAAGGAGATCCGCCTGCGGTTCGACATCGAGACGGACGTTCCGCAAAAACGATTGACGGAACTGATGGAGCTAACCGATCGCTACTGCGTGATCTTCCAGACGATTCAGCGCAGTCCCAAGACCTTCGTGAAGCTCAACAGGGTCGCGCGCTAGCCGCCCTTTGTGAGACGCGCTTGCTTCGTCATTGTCGTCGTATCGCGCTCAGCTGAGTTCTTGCGCGAGTCCGATGAGAAGCCCTTCAGGCCCGCGGATGTAGCAGAGCCGATACACGTCTTTATACCGGACCACTTCGCCTACCAGCTGCGCGCCGCGATTGCGGAGCCTTTCAAGCGTCTCGTCGATGTCGTCCACGGCGAACATGACGCGGAGGTAGCCTAGAGCATTCACCGGGGCGTTGCGGTGATCCGCGACGGCAGGCGGCTTGAGGAAGCGGGAGAGCTCGAGCCGGCCGTGGCCGTCTGGCGTGCGCATCATGGCAATCTCGACGTGCTGATCGCCCAGCCCAGTGACACGTCCGGCCCATTCTCCTTCGATCGTGGCCCGCCCTTCGAGCTCAAGGCCGAGGTCGCGAAAGAAATCAATCGTCGCTCCGAGGTCGTCGACGACGATTCCCACGTTGTCCATCCGTTTGAGCACCATGTGTCCAATCTCCAAGGTGTCGTCTAAAGCGCGCCGCATTGAAACGGATTCAGGCGACGCGCTTTAAGTCTTTGTTTTGATGCATGTCGTTGCCCCAGAAGCCGCTGCACTTCTGGGCGACATGCAATGGTCTGACAATGGACGACTTTTGCCCGGGAGCCAAACCTTGGCGGGGGGATTCCGGGTTGAGCGCGGCTTTTGCGGCCAGGCCCTATCCCTTCACATAGCCCATCGCCTCGACGATCTGTCCGTCCGCGACGCGCATCAGATTGACGCCGCGCAAAGAATTGCCGTCGGACATCCAGAAGCGCCAGCGGATCGTCGCCCGGTCGCCGGCTACAAAAGTCTCTTCGAGATCGAAGCGCGTGCCGGGTGTGGTGGCGATCGCCGACCACAGCTCGACGCAGGCGGCCTTGCCGGCGCGGCGGGCACCGTCCGGCGCCGGCGTGGTGTTCTCGATCACGCAGTGATCCGCCACCAGCTCGTCCAGCGCCGACGGGTCGTGGCGCTGGAACACGTCGTTGTAGCGCCGCATGATTTCGGCTGTTTCGGCTGAGCGTTTGGCCGTGGCGATATCGATGATCAATTCCTGGGTCATTGGTTTTCTCCTTCCGCTTCAGTGGTCAATGAGGTTCGCCTTGAGCGTGATAGCGGCGACGCCGGTGAGCGCCCGCGAGACGAGGCAGGTCGCCTTTGCGGATTGCGCCAGCCGCTCGAAATCGCCCGCGGCGAGCCCGGCGACGCTCGCTTCCGTCTCCAGCTCGATGCGGGTAATGGTCGGCCCGGCCGTGGTGGCGCCGAGATGCACCTTGGCGATCGTGCGGATGCTTGCCGGAACATGACCTTCACGGCCGAGAATGGCGCTCAGCGCCATCGAGAAGCAGCCGGCATGCGCCGCCGCGATCAGTTCCTCCGGATTGGTGCCCGGGCCATTCTCGAAGCGTGATGGAAAGGAATAGGCGCCCTCGAATACGCCGCTGCCCAGCCGCAGCCGGCCGGATCCTTCCTTGAGTGTGCCCTGCCATTCGGCCGAAGCGTCGCGGATTGTCATTGCTGTCTCTCCTGTCTGGTTGGGAATGGTCAGGCGCCGTCGATGACGACCTTGCCGAAGACGTCGCCCTGCTGGAAATGACGATAGGCCTCGCGCGCCTCGGCGAAGGGGAAGACCTTGTCGATGACGGGCTTCAGCCGATGCGTCGCGACGGCGGTGAGCATCGCCTCCAATGCGCTGCGGCTGCCGACGAACACGCGGCTGATGGTAGCGAGGCTGCGCTGGTAGACCGCGCCGGGGATCTCGACCGACATGCCCTTCTGGTCCTGCACGGTGAGCAGCACGATGCTCCCGTAAAGCGTGCTGGCGATCAGGGATTGCGCGAAGGTTGCCGGGCCGCCAGTCTCGACGACGAGATCGATCCCGCCGGTCGCCTCGCGCAGTTTCAGGCCCCATTCAGGCGTCTCGGCGGTCGCGAAGACGAGGTCGGCGCCGAGCGCCCGCAGCCTTTCGGTTTTCTCTGCCCGCGAGGTGACAGCCGCCACGCGGCAGCCGGCGAGCTTGGCGAACTGCAAGGCAAAGAGCGCGACGCCGCCTGAGCCGATGACCAGAACCCATTGGCCGGGCTTCGGAATCTCCGCGCCCGTCAGCGCGCTCCAGGCGGTCAGCCCGGCGCAGGTGAAGGTCGCGGCCTCATGCCATGAGAGATGGTCGGGCAGCCGCACCGCCCATTGCTCGTCGAGCAAGGCGTATTCCGAGAGCATGCCGTCCAGCGTGCAGCCGAGCTGGTCGACGACGCCGGGATGCATCCGGCCGTCGACCCAGCGCGCGAAATAACTGCCGGTGACGCGGTCGCCGACCGCAAAGCGCGTGACGCCATCGCCAATCGCCATCACTTCGCCGGCCCCGTCGCTCAGCGGGACGATGCTGGGGCGCTGCATCAGCGGATAGGTGCCGTTGAGGATCATCGTGTCGCGGCGGTTGAGCGAGGCGGCGCGCACCTTCACGACGATCTGATGCGGGCCGGGCCGCGGCATTGCTTCCTCGCGCAGCGCCAATCCGTCGATGCCGCCTTGACTCTCAAGCCGATAGATTTGCATTTTTGCCTCGAATATGTAGACCGATTTACATATTATGTAGACCGATTGTCATATTCGGAGCAAGACCTATAATGCGCATTCTGACAGAAGTTGACATGGTGAGAGGTTGACGTGGCGACGGACACACGCACCCGCATGATCGAGGCAACGGCGCTGCTCATCAGGCAGCGCGGCTATCACGGCACCTCGCTCAACGACATCTTGAGCGCCAGCGGCGCGCCGCGCGGCTCGCTCTATTTCCATTTTCCGGGCGGCAAGGATCAGTTGGTCGTCGAAGTGACACGCGCCAGCGTGGCCGACGTGACTGAACGGTTGGGCGCCGAACTGGCCTCCGAAAGCGACCCGGCCGTCGCCGTCCGCCGCATCTACCAGTCGGTGGCGCGCATGCTTGAGGAGAACGAATTCTCGCTCGGCTGTCCGATTGCGCCGGTCGTGCTGGACGCGCCGAACGACGTGCCGGACCTGGCCGAGATCTGCCGCGTGGCCTTCGAGCAATGGATCAGCCTGCTGCGCCAGGCCTTCATGCGGGCAGGGGTGGTCGAGCAGCGGGCGCAGGCGCTGGCGCTGCTGGTCGAGTCCTCGCTCGAGGGCCTGATGGTGATCGCCCGCGCCACCCGCGACCGCGCGCCGCTCGCCACCGTGGCCGACGAGGTGGTGGCCCTGGTCGAGGCGGCGGTGCGTTCGGGCAAGACGGAGCAGAGCGCGCACGCTGCTGATCTCCCCCCTTGAGGGGGAGATTGGCTGTCGCGCAGGCTTTCGCCAATCGCAGCGGTCCAGAAAGTCTTGCTGAATGCCAAACAAAAAGGGCGCCTTTCGGCGCCCTTTCCGTATGTGCGATGGGACCAGACTTCTTAGAAGTCCATGCCGCCCATGCCACCCATGCCGCCGCCGGGCATGCCGCCCGGCATACCGCCGGCGGATTCCTTCTTCGGAGCCTCGGCGATCATGGCTTCGGTGGTGACCAGCAGGCCGGCAACCGAGGCCGCGTCCTGGAGAGCGGTGCGCACGACCTTGACCGGGTCGACGATGCCCATGGCGATCATGTCGCCATATTCGCCGGTCTGGGCGTTGAAGCCGAAGGTCGCGCCCTTGTTTTCGAGGATCTTGCCGGCAACGATCGAGGCTTCAGCACCGGCGTTGGCAGCGATCTGGCGGGCCGGAGCCTGCAGAGCGCGACGAACGATGGCGATGCCGGCAGCCTGGTCGGCATTGGCGCCGGTGGCCTTGAGGACGCCCGAGGCGCGCAGCAGGGCGACGCCGCCGCCGGCGACGATGCCTTCTTCCACGGCCGCGCGGGTCGCATTCAGCGCGTCGTCAACGCGATCCTTCTTTTCCTTGACCTCGATCTCGGTCGCGCCGCCGACGCGGATCACCGCGACGCCGCCCGCGAGCTTGGCCAGACGCTCCTGCAGCTTCTCCTTGTCGTAGTCCGAGGTGGTCTCCTCGATCTGCTGCTTGATCTGGGCGACGCGGCCCTGGATCTCGGCCTTCTTGCCGGCGCCGTCGACGATGGTGGTGTTCTCCTTCGAGATCGACACCTTCTTGGCGCGGCCGAGCATGTTGAGGCCGACATTCTCGAGCTTGATGCCGAGGTCTTCCGAGATGACCTGGCCACCGGTGAGGATGGCGATGTCTTCCAGCATGGCCTTGCGGCGGTCACCGAAGCCCGGAGCCTTGACAGCGGCGATCTTCAGGCCACCGCGCAGCTTGTTGACGACCAGCGTGGCCAGAGCCTCGCCTTCCACATCTTCCGAGATGATGAGCAGCGGCTTCGAGGTCTGAACGACAGCTTCCAGGACCGGCAGCATGGCCTGCAGGTTGGAGAGCTTCTTCTCGTGCAGCAGGATGTAGGCGTCTTCCAGATCGGCGACCATCTTGTCGGCGTTGGTGACGAAGTAGGGCGACAGATAGCCACGATCGAACTGCATGCCTTCGACGACTTCCAGCTCGGTGTCGGCGGTCTTGGCTTCCTCGACGGTGATGACGCCTTCGTTGCCGACCTTCTGCATCGCGTCCGCGATCATCTTGCCGACCGACTCGTCGCCATTGGCCGAGATGGTGCCGACCTGGGCGACTTCCTCGGAGGTCTTGATCTTCTTGGCGGCCTTGCCGAGAGCTGCGACGACTTCGGTGACGGCGAGATCGATGCCGCGCTTCAGGTCCATCGGGTTCATGCCGGCGGCAACCGCCTTGTGGCCTTCCTGGACGATCGACTGCGCCAGAACGGTCGCGGTCGTCGTGCCGTCGCCGGCGATGTCGTTGGTCTTCGAGGCGACCTCGCGCACCATCTGCGCGCCCATGTTCTCGAACTTGTCCTCGAGCTCGATCTCCTTGGCGACGGTGACGCCGTCCTTGGTGATGCGCGGAGCGCCGAACGACTTGTCGATGACGACGTTGCGGCCCTTCGGACCGAGGGTGACCTTCACCGCGTCGGCGAGGATGTTGACACCGCGCAGCATGCGCTCACGAGCATCGCGGGAGAATTTTACGTCTTTGGCAGCCATGTTTTAGCTCCTGGCAGGGGCTCGGAAGAGCCCGAAAATTCAGTTGAGGGAGAGGCCGAAATTCAGCCGATGATGCCCATGATGTCGGATTCCTTCATGATCAGAAGGTCCTCGCCATTGAGCTTGACTTCCGTGCCCGACCATTTGCCGAACAGGACGCGGTCGCCGGCCTTGACGTCGAGCGGCACGAGCTTGCCGCTTTCGTCGCGGGCGCCGGAGCCGACGGCGATGATCTCGCCTTCCTGCGGCTTCTCCTTCGCCGTATCCGGGATGATGATCCCGCCGGCGGTCTTGGATTCGGATTCGACCCGGCGAACGACCACGCGGTCATGAAGCGGGCGGAATTTGGACTTTGCCATGTTGTCTTCCTCGAATGAGAACGGTGAGAACTGTTCCTCCATCCGGCGAGGCCGGATATAAGTTAGCACTCACCTATGACGAGTGCTAACGTGGCGCTGAAATAGGCTGGCGGCGTGCCAGAGTCAAGGCGCGCGGGAAGGGGTGATCACGCGAAATTTTTCTGCCCATGACGCGATGCTGAAAAAGGCGGATCGCGGGGGCGTATCGATATGGGAGCGCCGTGCTTCGCCGGCAAACAGCGGCGAAGCACGGCGCGATGCGAAAGGCAAGCGGATCGGAGCGAATGCTTCCAGGCTTTGCCGCTCAGATATTCATGCCGCCAGAGACTTCGATGCGCTGGGCATTGACCCACCGATTGGCTTCGGACAGCAGCGAGGCGATCATCGGGCCGATGTCGTCCGCGACACCGGCGCGGCCAAGCGCAGTCATCCCGGCCACAACGCGGTTGATCTCGGCGTCGTCGCGCACATGGCCGCCGTTGAAGTCGGTGGCGATCGCGCCCGGCGCTACCGTGTTGGCGGTGATATGGCGCGCGGCGAGCTCCTTGGCGAGGTAGCGCGTGAACACCTCGACGCCGCCCTTCATCATCGCATAGGCGGCGGAACCCGGAACCGAAAAGCGCGCCAGCCCGCTCGAGACGTTGATGATGCGGCCGCCATCGTTGATCAGCGGCAGCAGCGCCTGGGTGAGGAAGAACGCGCCCTTGAGGTGGATGTTCATCAGCGTGTCGAATTCCTGTTCCGTCGTCTCGGCGATCGGCTTGCGCAGACCGGTGCCGGCATTGTTGACGAGATAGTCGAAGCGGTCGCGCTCCCAGGTTTCCTTGAGCGTCTTCTTCAACGCCTCGACGAAAGCCGGGAAGGTGGCAACAGCGCCGGCGTCGAGCTCAAGCGCGGCGGCGCGGCCGCCGGCTGCCTCGATCTCGGCGATGGCCGCCTTCGCTTCGTCGGCGCGCGAGCGATAGGTGAGGACGACGTCGACGCCCTTGCGGGCGAGACTGAGCGCGGTGTTGCGGCCGAGGCCGCGGCTGCCGCCGGTGATGAGGGCGATGGGGCGAATGGAATTGGCCATGGTGAAATCTCCTTCTTGTGACGGAGATGCATATACTCGCCTGAAACACCGATATAATCTGGCCAGAATTGCCAACTCTATTCAGATAATGCGAACAATCGGCCATGGATCGATTTGACAGCATGCGGCTCTTCGCTCGCGTCGTGGAAAGGCGCAGCTTCACCGCGGCCGCCGCCGATCTCGGCCTGCCGCGCTCCAGCGCCACCGCGGCGATCAAGCAGCTCGAAGAGCGGCTTGGCGTGCAACTCCTCAGGCGCACAACCAGGCATGTCACGCCGACGCTCGACGGCGAAGCCTACTACCAGCGCTGCATCGGCATCCTGGCCGACATCGAGGATGCCGAGGGTGGCTTCGGCGCGCATGAAGTGCGCGGAAGGCTGAGCGTCGACGTCAACGGCCATATGGCGCGTACTTTCCTCCTGCCGGAGCTGCCGGCGCTGCTCGCCACATATCCAGGCCTGACGGTGCATATCGGCGAAGGCGACCGCCTCGTCGATCTTGTGCGCGAGGGTGTCGATTGCGTCATTCGGGCCGGTACGCTTCCCGACAGCGACATGATCGTGCGGCGTCTCGGCATCGCGCGCGAGATCACCGTCGCCAGCCCGGCCTATCTCCAGCGCCACGGCGTGCCGCGCACGCCGGACGATTTGGCCGGCCATATGATGATCGGCTTCGTGTCGTCGCGCACCGGGCAGGTGATGCCGCTGGAATTCACCGTCGACGGCAAGATCCGCGAGATCGTCCTGTCGTCGCGCGTCACGGTGTCCAATTCAGACACCAGCGCCGCGCTTGTCCGGCTGGGATTCGGGCTGTTCCAGGCGCCGAGGCTCCGCTACGCCGACGACCTCGAGGCCGGCCTGCTTATCGAGGTGCTTCCCGACCATCCGCCGACCGCGACGCCGATCTCGGTGCTCTATCCGCGCAGCCGGCAGCTGTCGCCAAGGGTGAGAGTGTTCGTCGACTGGCTGGTAGAGATTCTGGGGCCGAAGTTGGATGCGATTTGAGTAACGATAGTGACGTTGGCGGGACAGCACCCCTCTCTGTCCTGCCGGACATCTCCCCCCCAGGGGGGGGGGGAGATTGGCAGCGTCGGCGCCCCGCTCCCTCTTGCAGCGTTGGAGATTGGCGAAGGCCGGCGCGACATCTGATCTCCCCCCTTGAGGGGGAGATGGCCCGCAGGACAGAGGGGGGTGAGCGCTGCCGTTCGAAGCTACGAGCGTACTACAAAAACAGCCGCAACTGCGCATGGATGATCGAGCGATAATCCTCGATCGTGCGCCGGCCTTCTTCCTCGTCCTGCGTCAGCGCCAGCCGCACGACGCCACCGGCGAGCTGGAAAATCAGGAACACCACGCGCCCGAACGCCTCGCGCTGCTCAGGTTTCAGCATCGGCGCCACATGGTCGCAGAACATCTCCGCTTGCCGCCTCGTCTCGGCGATATCGAGATGCTGCAGCGCCTTATCGGCCTGGATCGCGTTCTGCAGGTCCTGGATGGCCGGATCCTGCGCGACACGGCTGTAATAGTCGTCGAGCAGGCGGTCGGCCGCCGCGGTCACGTCGTCCAGCCCTCGGATTTCGGCAATGATCGCCCGGAAGCGCGCGCGGCTTTCCTCCGAGAAGCGTTCGTAGAGCATCGCCAGGATCGCCGATTTGCTGGGAAAGTAGTGATAGACGGTGGCGATCGGACCGCCGGCCAGCGCGCCGACTTCCTTCATCGTCACCGCGTCGATGCCTTTTTCGCCGATCAGCCGCATGGTCGTGGCGAGGATCGCATCGATGCGCTCGCGGCTGCGCTCCTGCTTCGGCCTGCGCCTGGGTTCCGTCGCCGTTCGCCTTGTGTCCGTCATACGCCAAATCTCTCACGAGAGTGCGAATTCTCGGTTGACAAGAAACATGATCAAGTATCAGTTTCGTGAAATGCTGACAATCTGTCAGTTTTTGGCGGACTGCAAGGGGGCGCCTCGTGACTGTCACCGATGCCAGGCATGTGGAAGAGGGCGACTGGCTGGTCGGCAACCCGACCGGCCTGCAGCTTGCCTCGGCGCTTTGGATCGGTTCGGTCGGGCTGCTCATTCTCGGGCTGCAGCCGGTGCTGCTCGGCGCGCTTTACACGGAAGGCCATGTCACCGGCGACGAACTGGCGCTGGTCGCCACCGCCGAGATGATTGCCATAGCGATCGGCTCGGGCGTAGTGGCGATGCTCTTGCCGGCGCGCAACATGCGCTGGAAGAGCGCTTTGCTTCTGGTCCTGCTGGCGCTCGCCAATTTCTGGGCGGCCTATGCCGGCAGCCCGAATGCGCTGATCGGCGCTCGTACTCTCGCAGGCTTGGCGGAGGGCGGACTGGTCGCCGTCGCCACCGAGCTAATCGCCCGCTCGCGCCGGGCCGAGCGCATCGGCGGCTATTTCGTGACACTGCAGACACTGGCGCAATGCGCGCTGGCGCTGCTGCTCGCGCTCTATGCGGTGCCCGCGGCGGGCTCGGCCGGCGGCTTCGTCGCGCTCGGCGTCGTGTGCTTGCTGTCACTCCTCGTCGCCTGGGCGGTGCCGGACGATTACGCCGACCTGCCGAAGGAAGAGCAATTTTCCAATGTGCTCACCGTGCCGGCGATCACCGCGTTGCTTTCGATCTTCTGCTATTTCATGTTCTTCGGCGCCGTCTGGGCCTTTCTCGAACCGATTGGCGCGCAGTTCGGCATCGACGGCCGCACCGTCGGCCTGATGGTCTCGGCAAGCCTCGCCACGCAGGTGGTGGGTGCGATGACGGCGACCGTCTTTGAAGCGCGCATCGACTATCGCTTCGCCATAACCATCATCGGTGTCTTGGCGGCGATCAGCTCCGGGCTGCTTGCCTCCGGCCCGGGGCTTTCCGTGTTCTGGGCGATGGCGTTGGTGATGGGCTTCATCCTGCTCTTCATCGTGCCTTACCAGATCCGTCTGGCGATCACGGCCGACGAGACGCGAACGGCTGTACTCCTCGTACCGGCCGCGCAGCTCTTCGGCCTCGCCATCGGCCCGATCGCCGCTTCGCTGCTGATCGAGGGTGGAAACTTCCGTCCCGTGCCGGAATTCGCCTCGGCAAGCGCGCTCGCCAGCGTGGCGCTGCTCGGCGTTTTCGTGCTGGTCGCGCGGCGCCGCGTTCCAGCCTGAGCCGGAGGTGACGATGGCGAGCTCCTGGAGCAACTGGTCGGGCTTCGTGAAGGCCGCGCCCAAGCTGATCGCCACACCCGCCGATGCCGGCGAGCTGGCTGAGCTGGTGCGCTCGGCGCCCGGTCCGCTGCGTGTCGCCGGTGCCGGCCATTCCTTCACGCCGCTGGTGCAGTCGGACGGCACCATCGTCTCGCTGGAAAAGATCGAGGGGTTGGTCTCGCACGAGGCCGAAACCAGCCGGGCGCGGGTGAGGGCGGGCACGCGGCTCGGCGCCCTGATGCATATCTTGCAGGGCATCGGCCAGGGCCTGCCCAATATGGGCGACATCGACCGCCAGGCGATCGGCGGAGCGCTGGGCACGGCGACGCATGGCTCCGGCCCGACGCTCGGCGCTTACCATACTCAGCTCGAGACGGTGCAGTTCGTCGACGGGGAAGGAAAACTGCGCGAATTCAGCCGGGCGAACGACCAGGACATGATCCATGCCACTGGCGTCGCGCTCGGCGCTTTCGGCGTGCTCATCGAAGTGACGATGAACAACATCCCGACCTACCGGCTGCGCCGTCGCAAATGGGCGCTGCCGATCGCAGACATGCTGCGCGATTTCGAGACGATGATGGCCGCGCACCGCTCGGCCGAATTCTATTACATTCCGTTTTCCGGCTACGCCCAGTTCATCGCCAGCGACCTGAGCGACGCGCCGCCCACGCCGCGGCCGACCGAGGACGACGAGGAGGGGCTGGCGACGTTGCGCAAGCTGCGCACCATGCTGCGCCGGCTGCCATGGCTGCGCCGCGCGCTGATTAAGGGCGCGGTGAAAAAGGTGCCAGCCGAGGATTATGTGCAGGACTGGCTCAACGTCTATGCCAGCGACCGCCGGACAAAGTTCAACGAGATGGAATATCACCTGCCTTTCGAAGAAGGCCCGAAGGCGTTGGCCGAGATCATCGAGCTGACGGAGAAGCACTTTCCGGAAGTCTATTTCCCGATGGAAGTGCGTTCGGTGGCGCCCGACGATTTCTGGCTTTCGCCCTTCCACAAAAGGCTGACCTCGTCGATCGCCGTCCACCACGATGCTGCGAACGACCCGCTGCCTTTCATGCGCGCGGCTGAGCCGATCTTCCGCAAGTACGGCGGCAGGCCGCATTGGGGAAAGATGCACAGCCTGAAGGCGGCGGATTTCAAAAAACTCTATCCGCGCTGGGATGAGGCGATGGCGGTGCGCCGCGACATCGATCCGGAAAACCGCTTCATGTCGCCCTACATGGCCGGCCTGTTCGGCATTGAACGATGAGCGCCTATTTCGCCGAGCTGTCGAAGGCGCTGAAGGCGGCGGACATCTTTCGGCCCTGCCTGGTGCTCGACCGCGACCGGCTCGACGCCAACATCGCGCTGGTGAAGCAGAGGCTGGCGGCTGGCCTTGCCGTGCGGCTGGTCGACAAGTCGCTGCCATGCCTGCCGCTGCTTTCGCATATCGCGAGAGCGCTCGGCACCGACCGCTTCATGACCTTCCATCCGCCGGTGACGCAGGCCCTGCTCGACGCCTTCCCCGAGGGCGACCTGCTCTACGGCAAGCCGATGCCGGTCGGCGCGGCCAGGGCCGCGCTCACGCGGGGCGGCGCCGGCTGGTGGTCGCGCGTCTGCTGGCTGATCGATACGCCGGAGCGTCTGGCGGAGTATGGTGCGCTCGCCGCCGGGCTCGACACCGAACTGCGCTTCGCTTTCGAGGTCGATGTCGGCCTGCATCGCGGCGGTTTTTCCAGTCCCGCCGGAATCAGGGCGCTGACGATCCCCAAGGGCCTGCGCTGCGAAGGCGTCATGGCCTATGAGGCGCATGCGCCCGAAATCCCTGGACTGTTCGGCGGCGCGGAAAAAGCGTTGAAGAAGGCGTCGGCCAAAGCCGCCGAATTCGTCGCCGCCCTCGATCCGGACCGGCGCCGCATCCTCAACATCGGCGGCTCGAAGACGGCGCTCCTGCATGGCTCAGGCGTGGCGAACGAAGTCTCGATCGGCTCCGCCTTCGTGCTGCCCAAGGATTTCGACACGCCCAGCCTCGACGGCTTCCAACCGGCGGCCTTCATCGCGACGCCGATCCTGAAGGCGGTCGATCCGGTGTTACCCGGCCCGGCGACGATCTCCAGGACGCTACGGGCGCTCGGCCTCTTCCCGCGCAAGGGCTGCTATCTCTACGGCGGCAAATGGATGGCCGAGCCCGTGTTCCCCGAAGGCATGAAGCCGAACGGGCTTATCGGGCTGTCGTCCAACCAGCAGTTCATGGGACTGCCGGCTGATGCTGCCGTGAAGCCCGGGGACTATGCGTTCCTCAGGCCGACGCAAAGCGAGGCGGTGCTGCAGCATTTTGGGGCGATTGCTGTGTTTTCGACGGGACGGATCGTGGAGTTCTGGCCGGCGCTGCCGATGGGGTGAGGGTGCGCTTCAGGCACTCGCGACTAGCGCCGGCGACCGTGAAGGCGTGACAATCAATTCATTGACTCCGTCAACTAAATGGTTGATCCTGTCGAAGGCAGGAGGAACTCCATGACGATCCACGATCATCCCGGCAAGGACCGCATCGACGCGGTGCGCGCCTTCAACCGCTTCTACACCCGCCAGATCGGCGTTCTCGATGAAGGCTGGCTGAAAAGCACCTTTTCGCTCACTGAGGCCCGGGTGCTTTATGAGCTTGCCCATCGCGATGGGCTCGTTGCCAGCGATCTGGTGCGCGATCTGGGCCTCGATCCCGGCTATGTCAGCCGGCTGCTGAAAAAATTCGAGGACCGCGGCCTGGTCGAGCGCGCCGCCACCGAGGCCGATGCGCGCCGCGCCTCGATCACGCTCACGTCCGCGGGCAGAGAGGCTTTCGCGCCTCTCAACCAGGATTCGCACGACCAGGTGCGCGCGCTGCTCGATCGTCTGGCGCCCGTCGATCAGGAACGGCTGGTCAAAGCGATGCGCACGGTGCAGGACCTGCTCGGCGACAAACCCGAACCCAAGGTGCCCTATATTCTTCGTCTGCTGCAGGTCGGCGATATCGGCTGGATCACGCACCGCCAGGGCTTGCTCTACGCGCAGGACTATGGCTGGGACGAAACCTATGAGGCGCTGGTCGCGGAAATCCTCGGCGAGTTCGTCAAGAATTTCGTCCCGCAATGGGAGCGCAGCTGGATCGCAGAGCGCGAAGGCGAGGTGGTCGGCTCGGTCTTCGTCATGCGCAAGTCGCCCAAGATGGCGAAGCTCAGGCTGCTCTACGTCGAGCCGTCGGCGCGCGGCTTGGGCATCGGCCGGCGGCTGGTCGACGAGTGCATCGCCTTCGCCCGCGCCAAAGGCTACAAGACACTGACGCTGTGGACCAACGACATACTGGGCTCGGCTCGCCGCATCTACCAGGCGGCGGGCTTCAAGCTGGTCGAGGAAGAGCGTCACCATTCCTTCGGCAAGGATCTTGTCGGCCAGACCTGGAACCTGGAGCTATAGCGCAGAGACGGATGAGGGGTGTTCCAGCGAAGTGAGACGCTGGTTTTCCCTGGAACACCCCTCATCCGTCGCCTTCGGCGACACCTTCTCCCACAGGGGGAGAAGGGGAAGGCGCCTTAACCCTTCACCGGCACCCAGATCTCCAGCCCGCCATTGCCGCTGTGCGCATCGAACTCGGGCCCGTAACGCTCGAATTCCGGGGCATCGGCGATCTCGTGGCCGGAGGCCGGCAGCCATTTGTTCCAGATCGTGTTGACGGTGCGGCGGATGGTCGAGATGTGCTCGCGATGCGCGAACACCGCGTACTTCTGCGCTGGCACTCTGACCCGGCAGAAGTCCTTTGGCAGATCCGAGAAATCGGCGACCTCTACGCCGGCGACGTAGTCGAAATTGCCGACGTCGTCGCCGTTGACGCAGACGCCGTAGGCGACATTGCCGATCTGGCCGGGGATGTTGCCGATATAGGGGCCGAAGCGCTGCCACTGCGTCGGGATGCCGGCGCTGGACTCGCAACTGTAGCGCTCGCCGAGCCCGGCGATGAGGAACGGCCGGCTGGTCTCGAAGCGCGGCGGCTCGAGAGTGGTGAGAAGCGAACTGTCCATGAGGATGGGCTCCACGAGGTCGAGGTTTTGGGTCGAGCCTCCAGCGCGCACCAGCTCCGGCGTGGTGCCGAACTGGTCTCGGAAAGCCCGCGTGAAAGCCTCATGCGAGCCATAGCCGGCATCGAGCGCTACCGACAGGATGTCGCGCGCGCCGCCGGCAAGCTTGCGCGCCGCTTCGCTGAGCCGGCGCGCCCGCATATAGCCCATGACCGACCGGCCGGTGGCCGCACCGAAGGCGCGCGTCACGTGGAAGCGCGACACGCCGCTGCTTGCCGCGACATCGTCGAGCGAAATCGCATCCGGCAGATGGCTTTCGACAAACCACAGCGCTTTCTCGGTCGGGTTCATGGCTCCTCGCATTTGGCGCGGCGACACTAGCCACCGCGCCGACAGCCAGTTTGATCGAAATTGCGCATGGCGCGAAGTCGAAACGATGTTGACAAACGGAGGCAGTGCCGCCTTCGCCGTCGTCACGCTGCTGATGCGCAACCGGTCCAGTTGGTCGATCACACCGTCCAGAAGTAGCGCACGATGTGGAAGAAGATCGGCGCGGCGAAGACCAGGCTGTCGGTGCGGTCGAGCATGCCGCCATGGCCCTCGATCAGATGGCCCCAGTCCTTGACGCCCTGGTCGCGCTTGATCGCCGAGGCGACGAGCCCGCCGAGGAATCCCATCGTGCAGGCGACAAAGGCGACGGCCGAAGCCTGCAGCGGCGAAAACGGCGTGATGAAGGCGAGCAGCGCGCCGAGCAGGCACGACGCGACCAGTCCGCCGATCAGGCCTTCCCAAGTCTTCGACGGCGAGACATTCGGCGAGAAGCGGTGTTTTCCGAACAGCTTGCCGAAGATGTACTGCAGCACGTCGCTGCCCTGCACGACGATGATCAGGAAAGCGATGAGCAGGAGGTTGCGGCCTTCGAAGCCTGGCACGTTGAGGGTGAGCAGGGCAGGGACGTGGCTGACGCAGTAGACCGAGATCATGATCGCCCATTGCTGCGCGGCGATGCGTTCCAGGAATCGCTCGGTGTCGCCATGCAACGCCGTGATCGCCGGCATCAGCAGGAAGCAGTAGACCGGGATGAAGATGACGAACAGCCCGTACCAGGCCGTCCACACCAGCCAATACTGGAACGGAATGACGATGCCGAACATGCCGAGCAGCACCCAATGGTCGCTGCGGCGGCTATGCGTCAGCGTCACGAACTCGCGCAGCGCCGCGAAGGAGATCAGCGCGAACAGGATGGTCATGCCGTAGCGGCCGAAGAAGAAGGCGATCGTCATCAGCGCCACCATCACCCACCAGGCGTTGATGCGCTGGGTGAGGTTGACGAGCGTCGCGCTCAGCGGCTTCGGCGCGCGCATCGAAAGGATCCCGGCGGTGACGCTGGCCGTGCTCAGCACCACAAAAAGACCGATGATCAAAATGCTGATTTCGTGGCGCATCAATCGTCTCGGTCGGGGCGCGGATCGAGCGCCAGAAGTGCTTCGCGGGCGCGCGCGAGGAAGGCGCGGCGCTCCTCGCCAGGCGCCACCGCCACCGGCGCGCCGAAGACGACCCGGCAGAGCAGCGGCACCGGCAGAAACTGGCCCTTGGGCAGCACGCGCGACATGTTCTCGATCCAGCAGGGGATGAGTTCCACATCCGGCCGCGCCATCGACAGATTGTAGAGCCCGGAGCGGAAGGGCAGCAGCTCGTCGCTCATATTGCGCGTGCCTTCCGGGAAGATGATCAGCGAATGGCCCTGGTCGAGCACCGAGAGCATGATCGAGATCGGGTTCTCCTCGGGGCTCGTCCATTGCCTTTTGATCAGCACGGAGGAGAGCATGTCCTCGGCGATGAAGCGGCGCAGGCGCGACTTCCCCCAATATTCGGCGGCGGCCACCGCATGCGTGATGGCGCGCTCCTTCTCGCTGAGACAAGCCGACAGCAGGATGAAATCGCCATGGCTGGTGTGGTTGGCGAAATAGATGCGCTGCCGGTCCGACGGCTGGCTGCCGCTCCAGATCGGGCGGACGCCGGTCACGGCCCAGGCCAGCGCCGACAGGCCGACGGAGGTCGCCGTCTGCAGCAGCGTGAAGGTCCGGAGCGCAAGCTTGCTCATCGAGGCATCCAGAAACCGGCCGTTAGGAACGCTAAGACGAAGATCGCGAAGGCGATGCGCTGCCGGGCAAGCAGGCGGCGTGTTCCGGCGATGCGCTCGTCGAGCGCGCGCGGGGAGGAGGGAGCCGGCTTCAGCCGCATGCGCGCCAGCAGGTCGTCGACCGCCGCGCCTCCCGAAACATCGTCGCTATGGCTCGCCATCAGTCGGAACAGCAACGCGTCGAAAAGCAGAAGCGCCGAAAACCCAAGCACGCCGACGGCACTCGCCGCCGCGACCAGCAGCGCCAGCACCGCGATCGGCGAGTAGAGCGCGCCGCGCGCCGAGGCGACCAGAGGCGCAAAACCGTCGCAGGCGAGCACGATAACGGCAGGCCACGCGGCCTGCTTGATGAGCATGGCGGCGAAGGCGGCTGTCTGCTGCTGATGGGCCTCGTCCCTCATGCCGGCTTGTCCAACCCGATCGGGAGAAGTACTGGTCGGCCAGAAGCGGCGAGCTGCTTGCGCGCCTGCGCCGGTGTGTGCGAGCGGCCGCTCGTGACCAGCCATTCGGCGACGACGGTGGCGCTGCGCTGGAAGCCGAGCGCACAGCAGACCAGCACCGTGCCGTGCCCGCGCGCCGGCTCGATCGCAGCCACCGCCTGGCCGAGCGCGTCCGCTGGCGTCGGCAGTAGATCGAGCATGCCGAAGCTCTCCCAGCGGCCTGACGCGTCGCGGGGCCGCTCCAACTCGGCGGCGAGATCGATCACCGTGCCGAAGCCGTTGGCTTCGGAGGCAGCGGGAAAGCGTCCGAGGAAGACGCCGTCGGCGATGGCCACGACCGGCGGCAGCTTGCGCGTCCAGGCAAGCAGATTGATCGTCGCGCCAAGCCGATGGGGCCAGAGCAGGATGCGGCTCGCCAGCGACACGCGGCCGTCCTGCGCCTTCTGGAACACCTTGGCGCCGGCCCCGGCATAGCCGAAGGCGACGATTGCGAGCCCCAGCGCCGGCCACAAAAGCACAAGCGCGGTTGCGGAAAAGAAGACGCCGATGGCGGCGCCACCAAGCGCCACGATGGCGCCCAGCCCATAGGACAGCGCAAGGCGCCTCGCCATCCTGCTGGCGCTCAGGCGAAAGCCGGCAAAAGGCGGTTCGCCCTTGGCCGGAAAGAGCCACAGCGCGAAGAAGCCAAGCAGCGCGCCGGTCGGGATGTCGATGAAGTGGTGCTGCCAGGTCGTCAGCACCGAGGCGCCGATCAGGAAGCACCAGCCGTGCCAGAGCGGCAGGAGGATGCCGCCGAGGCGCTGGCGCCAATGGTCCCAGATGATCACCAAAAGCGCGATATGCAGCGACGGCGCCTGGTTGAACGGCTTGTCGAAGCCGCCAAGCATGGCAAACAGGAAACCCGGCAGGCCGGTCGTTGCCGGCCGAACGAAGGTCGCGGTCAGCGGAAACAGGACGAAGCAGATGACGGCGACGATCTGCGCGGTGAGATATCGGCCAGCCAGCCGGTCGACGCCCTGCCGGCTGCCATTGAGCAGCAGCGACAGGCCGTAGAACAGGTTGATCGACCAGTAGGGCACGATCGTCCACGCGACGAACGGCACATGGTGCTCCCAGGAGAACACGATGCTGCCGACATGGTCGCGCGTCGAGGCCAGCCAGTTGGCGAAGCCGTAGGTCGAATAGAAGAACGGCGCGAGCAAGGCGAGCCACAGTGCGGCCCTGACCACGATCCGGCCATAGGGTTCGGCTGCTGGGTTGGCTGGAAGCGAAGGGGGCTCGGCACTGATGGGCATGCGTGGACCGTTCCTAGAGCCGCCTTGCCAGCGAGACGGTGAAGATGCCCCATTGGTCGATGCGCTGGTCGAGCTTCTCGAAACCGGCCGCCTCGACCAGCTGATCCATCTCGCCTTGTGTGCGCCGCCGCATCACCCAGGCCTGTCCGCCCCGATGCGAGGTCAGGCTGCGCGCGATCATCTCGAGCTGCGGGTGCCAGGGCTGGTTGGTGTAGAGCAGCAGGCCGCCCGGCTGCATGGCGCGGGCAAGGCCGCCGAGCGAGCGGGCGATCAGCGCATTGTCGGAGAAAAGCTCGTAGAGGCCGGAGACGATGGCGAGATCCGGCGCGGGATCGAGCCTGGCCAGCCCGTCGCCGTCGAAGGCATCGGCGCGCTGGAACGAGACGCTCGCCGGTAATTGGCGCTCGGCGATCAGCTTGCGGCCGAGCTCGACATTGAGGTCGGAATAGTCCCGCAGGCGCACGCTGGCCGGCGGATCGGGGCTCTTGGCGATGGCGTCGAGCACGTAGCGGCCGTGGCCGGCGGCGATGTCGAGGATATGGCCGGGCCGTCCGCCGGCCTTGAGCATCGCCAGTGACGTGCCAATCAGCTCTTCTAGGTTGAGCTTGCGCTGGCGGATGCCGCGCCAGCCGATGGCGTCGAGAAACGTCCGGTCGACCATGCGGCCGATCGGCCCGAGCCCGCGCGGTTCGTTCTCATAGATATAGTCCAGCGTCGAACCGGAATCGAAGCCGGTGCCGACACCGACCTTCATGCCTTGCGAGAACCAGCTGCCGATGCGGATGAACGCCCGGCTGAGCGCCCAGTACAGACCCGTCGGGGACAGAAGGTCGAGCGGCGAAGCGAGCCGGTCGGCCTCGTCGCGCGTGTAGCCGGCGATGTCCGCCTGCTTCAGGTCGACGGCTTCGGCCGGCGAAACGAACTGCCCTTCGAGGAAGGGCCGGATCAGGTCGAGCGCCTTGGCGCGGTCGCGCTCGCCCAGCGTGTCGTGGAAGAAGCCCGGCAGCACATGGCGCTCCTTGATGCGACTGCCGAGGTTGACGAAGAACTCGTGTTGCGGCGGGTGCCGCACCACCCAGTCGCTCCCCGAGAGGAGAAGCTGTGTCGGCACGGTGATGGCGCGGGCATCGGCGACGATGCGCGCCGCATGCTGGTAAAGCTCGACGAGGATGTTCGACGCGATCGGCCTTGTGATCAGCGGATCGTTTTCGAAGGAGGCGATGCGCACCGGGTCATGGGTGAGGAGGTTCGCCTTGACGTAGGAATTGACGAAGAAGCGTCCCTTGATCTTCTGCCACAGCGCGATGCCCTCCTTGGCAAAGGGAACATAGAGCTTGACCGAAAAGGCCGGCGAGGCCAGCACCATGGCCCGCAGTTTCGGCGCATAGTCATGCGCCCATGCGGCGGCGAGCACCGCGCCGAAGGACTGCGCGATCAGCGCAATATCCTGCGCGGCAAAACCGTCCCTGCCGGCGATCTCGCGCATGAAGCAATCGATGTCGCGCACCAGCGCCGAGAAGGAAGGGGCATAGCCGCGTTCACCTTCGGAGCGGCCGTTGCCGCGCGCGTCCCAGGCATAGAAGGCATGGTCGGGCATGCGCAATTCGTCGACCAGATGCGCCATGCGGCCGCCATGCTCGTGCCCGCGATGGAACAGCACGACCGCGCCCTTGGCCTCGGCGGATACCGCCGGCCAGAAACGGTAGAAGATCTCCGTGCCGTCATGGCTGCGGAACGTCCGTTCCTCCGCTTGCCGCGCAGGGCTTTCCGCCGGCGCGGCGGCGATCGGTTCGTGAAGCATGGCGTTTCCCCCGGGCGGCATGGCGAGCTTCGATGCTTAGCCGGTGCTGCCAATAAGACCGGCGCGTATCCGGTTTATGGCGGTCAGCAGCGAAAGCGTAGCCATGGCCGGAAACACAAACGGCGCGATCGACGCGGACCAGAGCCCGAAGGCGTACAGCACGGTGACCACACCGAGTGTCAACGCTCTGTCGCTTTTGCCGAACGGCCCGGCATAGTTCCGTCCGATGCCCGCGGCGATGCCGAGCACGCCGGCGAATTCGGCGAGCATCGCGGCGATAGCGAAGGCGACGACGCCCCAGGCGCCGAATTGCGGGAAGGCGGCAAAGGGCAGGATCAGCGCCATGTCGGAAACGACATCGCAGATTTCGTTCAGATACATGCCGAGCGTCGAGGCCTGGCCATGCTCCCGCGCCAGCATGCCGTCCATGGCGTTGAGCGCCATGCGAACGAAAAGCACGACGGGAATGAGGAGGAGGAGTATGCGCCAGCCCGGCAGAAGCGCGATTGCGGTTCCGGCAGCAATGGACAGCAAGGCAGCAAGTATCGTTATGCCGTTGGCCGTGATGCCCATTGTCGCCAGCCTCTCGACCAGCGGCCGCAGTCTGTCCTGGAAAGCCGGCTTGAGCGCATAGAGCGTCGGCATTGCGTCGATCCCCCGATCCACGCTTTTATCTCTACCATGAAGAGGCCGAGCGGCGCCAGCGCACGGCTAAAACACAGTGAATTTTCAGACGGTTGACGCCCGGTTTTGAACGCGTCCCCTCAAGCCGCCGCAGTCGCCATCTCGATCAGGCATCGCATCGGCTCGCGCTCGAGGCGCCGGACCTTCGGCAACCGACAGCCGTGGGTCCGTCGCATGGCTGCCATGCGATTTGGCGGCTTCTGGAACAACGCATTCCCCTTGAATGGTGAGCACGCTTATTATATATGCCGCTCATGGTTTCAGACGGCATCGACAGATTGGGATTTTTGATCCACGACGTGCAGCGCCTGATGCGCAAGCGCTTCGAGGCGCGCGCCAGCGGGCTCGGCCTGTCGTCGGCGCAATGGCGCCTGATGGTACGCGTGGCCAAGGAGGCCGGCATTACCCAGGCGCGGCTTGCCGACATGCTGGAAATCGAGCCGATCAGCGTTTCGCGTCTTGTCGACCGGATGGAGGAGGGCGGCTGGATCGAACGCCGCACCGATGCGACCGACCGTCGTGTCCGGCTGATATTTCCCACCGCCAAGGCGAGCGCGGCCTATGCCGACGTCAAGAGCCTTGCCGGCGAGGTCTATGAGGAATCGCTTACCGGCGTATCGCCGGAAGACCGCCGCATCCTGATCCGGGTGCTCGACACGATCGTGCAGAATCTGACGGACGGCGAAGCGTCGTCGCTGGAAAAGAAGACGGAAGGCGCAGCAGCATGAACGCGGCAGCCAAGATGGAAGACAACGTCACCAAGCTGGAAATGGAGGCGCCGGCGCAGCCGGCGTCCACTCCGGTTTCTTTGGCGCCCGAGCCGCAGCCGGCGCCAGCGCCGAAGAAGAAGCGGCGCCTGGGCCGCTTCCTTTTGATGGTAGCCCTGCCGCTGGCTTTGCTCGCCGGTGGCGCTTATGTCTGGGTGACGGGCGGGCGCTACCAGGACACCGAGAACGCCAACCTGCAGCAGCCGAGGATTTCGATCGCTTCCGATACGGCCGGCCGTATCGTCCAGGTCGGCATTGCCGACAACCAGGCGGTCAAGGCGGGGGATCTTCTCTTCGTCATCGACCCCGAGCCTTACCGGATCGCGCTGGCCCAGGCCGACGCGGCTGTGGCCGCCGCGCGCCTCAATGTCCAGCAGCTGCGCGCCGCCTACAGCCAGGCGATGGCGCAGGAAAAGTCGGCCAAAAGCGAAGTCGACTATGCGCAGTCGCAATATGACCGCGCCGCCGATCTCGCCCAGAAGGGCATCAACGCCAAGTCGTCGCTGGACGAGGCCCGCAACGATCTCGACAAGGCCAAGCAGCAGCTTGCGGTCGCGCAGCAGGGCATCGTCAGCGCCAAGGCGGCGCTTGGCGGCAATCCGGATATCGAGACCGACAAGCATCCGACCGTGATGTCGGCGCTCGCCGCCCGCGACAAGGCGGCTTACGACCTCGCGCAGACCACGGTGAAGGCGCCAGCCGACGGCATCGTCTACCAGGCCTCGTCCTTCCGGGTCGGCCAGTACGTCGCTGTCGGCACGCCGCTGTTCGCACTGGTCGAGACCGGCGACACCTGGATCGACGCCAATTTCAAGGAGACCCAGCTCACCAACATGAAGCCGGGTCAGAAAGCCGAGATCGTGGTCGACACCTATCCGGGCAAGACCTTCGAGGCGACCGTGAAGGCGATCGGCGCCGGCACCGGTGCCGAGTTCTCGCTGCTGCCCGCCCAGAACGCCACCGGCAACTGGGTCAAGGTCACCCAGCGCATCCCCGTGCGCCTGGAACTGACCGACCCCGACGCCAAGATGGCGCTGCGCACCGGCATGAGCGCGACGGTCACCGTCGACACTGGCGTGGCGCGCGGCCTGCCGTCGATCTTCGGCCACGCCACGGCCGGCGAGCACGCGCAGTAAAGGAAAATTATCTCGCGAGGACGAGCGGGCGCAGGGATTGGTCCGATGGGAGGAGTGGAAGAGATCAGCATCCAGAGCGAGCCGCACGGCTTGGCCAAGCTGAAGCTTTCGACACGTACCCGTCGGTCCTCAGGTTTCCGGGCGGCAGGGATCCGCTCGAATAGAGACTTTCGGTCGATGTAACCCCCACATCGATAGTCGCGTCCCACCGCGATGAGGGTCTCTCAACGGAAGGCTTCGCCGCCCGGAAACCCAGTGTACGTTTTTTGTTACCTGCTGGAAGTTCGCCACCATGAGCACGCCCGAACCCTTCAAGGAAGTGCCGCACCGCGGGCTGATCACGGTCGCGCTCATGCTGGCGACGATCATGCAGGCGCTCGACACCACGATCGCCAATGTCGCGCTGCCGACCATGACCGGCGACCTCGGCGCCTCGCCCGACAACATCAACTGGGTGCTGACCTCCTACATCGTGGCCGCGGCGATCATGACGCCGGTCACCGGCTGGCTTGCCGATCGCCTCGGCCGCAAGGAACTGTTCCTCGCCTCCGTCGTCGGCTTCACCATCTTCTCCATGCTCTGCGGCCTCGCCTGGAGCCTCGAGACGATGGTGCTCTTCCGGCTCTTGCAAGGCGTGTTCGGCGCGGCGATCGTGCCGCTGTCGCAGACCTTCCTGCTCGACATCAATCCGAAGGAACGCCACGGCCAGGCGATGGCCATCTGGGGCGCCGGCATCATGCTGGGGCCGATCCTGGGCCCGACGCTCGGCGGCTGGCTGACCGAGAACTTCAACTGGCGCTGGGTGTTCTTCATCAACCTGCCGGTCGGCATCCTCGCCTTCATCGGCATGGCCGCCTATCTGCCTGTCGTCGCCAAGCGCGTGCGCAGCTTCGATTTCTTCGGCTTCGCCATGATCTCGCTCGGCGTCGGCGCGCTGCAGCTTCTGCTCGACCGCGGCGGCGAGGTAGACTGGTTCTCCTCGGCCGAGATCTGGATCGAACTCGCTTTGTCGATCACCGGCTTCTGGGTGTTCATCATCCACACGGTGACGTCCGAGCGTCCCTTCATCGATCCAAAGATCTTCCTCGACCGCAATTTCGTGACCGGGCTGGGCTTCATCTTCGTCATGGGCGTGCTGATCCTGGCCTCGATGTCGCTCTTGCCGCCGATGCTTGCCAACATCTTCGGCTACCCGACCGTCACCATAGGCGTCGTGCTGGGGCCGCGCGGCATCGGCACGATGATTTCAATGCTGTTCGTCGGCCGCATCATGCACAGGATCGACGCGCGTATCCTGGTCGCCATCGGCTTCCTGCTCACCGCGCAGTCGCTCTACACCATGGCGAGCTTCACGCCGCAGATGGACAACTGGCTGATCATCTCTTCGGGCGTCATACAGGGTCTGGGCATGGGCATGGTGTTCGTGCCGCTGTCGACGGTCGCCTTCGCCACGCTCGACGCGCGCTACCGTACCGACGCCACCTCGCTGTTCAGCCTGGTGCGCAATCTCGGCTCGTCGATCGGCGTGTCGGTGGTTGCGGCGCTGATGGTGCGCAACACGCAGGTGAACCATACCGAGCTTTCCGCCTTCATCAATCCGTACAATCCCAACCTGTGGGCTGCCTCGCCGGCGGCCGCAGGCGGCGATCCCGCCGCGCTTTCGCAGGTCGACAGGCTGGTGAATGTCCAGTCGATGATGATCTCCTACATCAACGACTTCAAAATCCTGATGGTGATGACGCTGCTTGCGGTTCCGTTCGTGGTCCTGCTGCGCAAGCCGAAGGCGGCGCCGGCGGCTGGCGCGCCGGCGGCACATATGGACTGATTTTCGAAGGGATCGCTATCGCGATTCGTTACCTGCCCAGCACCAGCGCCCAGTAGCGCAGGCTGGGGTCGCGGCCGTCGCGCACATAGGCGAGGCCGAAGCGGCTGAAGTCCGGATCGAGCATGTTGCGCCGGTGGCCGTCCGAATGCATCCAGATGTCGAACAGCTTTTGCAGGTCGAAGCGGCCCTCGGCGATGTTCTCGCCGGCAGCGCCGCGTACCCCGTTGCCCTTCATGCGCGAGGCGAAGTCCTTGCCCCAGCCGGTCGTGTGGCTCATGCGGGCGCGCGACGCCATGTAGCCGGCCTGCTGGAGCGCTGCCTGTTCGAGCTGCGCATCCGGCACCAGCGTCGGCAATCCGGCCGATGCGCGGATTGTGCTCAAGGTGGTTGTAGCGGAGGACGACACGCCGGCGCCTTCGCCGGTCGGCAGCGCGACGCTGCCGCAGGCGGCAATGCCGCCAAGCGCCGCCAGGCCGGCGGCCTTGAGCCCAATGGCTTTGAGCAATGCGCGTCTGTCGACATCGCGGGAATCGATGGTCAGGCTGGTCATGCGGCCTCTGATACCGGCGATCATGGCTTTTGCCGGGCAGGCGTTGAAAATCGCCAGGACGGCGAAGCGATTCGACAACAGGAGGTCTGCCATGCTCCACCACATTTCCCTCGGCGTCTCGAACATCGAGCGCTCGGCCGCCTTCTATGACGCTACATTGGCGCCGCTCGGCTATGTCCGCGTCTGGGACGATCTCAGGCCCGGCGAGCCCGATCAGGCTGTCGGCTATGGCCCGCCCGGCGGCGGCGACAAGCTGGCGATCAAATTCCGACCGAAGGGGCAGCGTCCGCCCGGACCGGGATTCCATCTGGCGCTCGCCGCTCCTGATCGCCAGAGTATCGCACGGTTCCATGCGGCCGCGCTCGCCCATGGCGGCAAGAACAATGGCGGGCCAGGCCCGCGCCCCGACTACGGTCCGCACTATTACGCGGCTTTCGTCATCGACCTGGATGGGCATCGCCTCGAGGCGGTGTTCAACGCGCCGGAATAGGCGAAACGAGCTTCGCTGCGTTGAAAATCACGTGGGCGACAATTCCCGGAAGATCGGCTATGATCACGGTGTTTTGAAAGTGGCAGCCACGGGCGGCCACCCAGGCGGTGACCGCCCCCGCGGAATACGGAGGACGGTTATGGCTGGTTTTCACGTCATGGCGGACGCGCGAGGGATGCATGTGCAACCCACGGTGCGCCACATCACCACGTCGGATCTGTGGGATGCGTTGCGGCTCGGCGCAGAGGATTTCTGGGCCAAGCCTTCGCACTATGTGTTCCTGTGCCTGATCTATCCGATCGTCGGCCTGATCCTGACGCAGTGGTCGTCTGGCTCCAACGCCATCCAGCTCGTCTATCCGCTGATGTCGGGCTTCGCGCTGATCGGACCCTTCGCGGCGATCGGCCTCTATGAGATCAGCCGCCGGCGCGAGCTCGGCATGAGCAGCCGCTGGCACCATGCGCTCGACGTGCGCCATTCGCCCGCGCTGCCCTCGATCGCGGTGATAGGCATCCTGCTTTTCGCGCTGTTCCTGCTGTGGCTGTTCGCCGCGCAATCGATCTACACCGGCCTATTCGGCGCCGAGCCGCCAGCTTCGGTGGGCACGTTCCTGCGCGACGTGCTGACGACCGGCAGGGGCTGGATGCTGATCCTGCTCGGCAATGCCGCAGGTTTCATCTTCGCGGTCGTCGTGCTTGCCACCACCGTGATTGCCTTCCCGCTTCTGCTCGACCGCGACGTCGGCGCCGTCTCGGCGATCGAAACCTCGGCGCGCGCGGTGATGGCAAATCCGCTGCAGATGGCGCTCTGGGGCCTGACGGTCGCCGTGCTTCTGGTGATCGGCTCGATCCCGCTGTTTGCCGGCCTTGCCGTCGTCATGCCGATCCTCGGCCACGCGACCTGGCATCTCTATCGCAAGGTGGTCGAGCCGGAGCAGATCCGGCCGGTACGCAGGCCGATGTAAAGCACTCTAAAGCAGGTCGCGTGAAAAAGGATTCACGCGACCTGCTTTAGGTTCTTGATTTTAAGCATGTCTTCGTCCCGAAACCGGGCCCACTTTCGGGAGACATTAACGCTGCGCTTCGGTTGCCATCCGAAGCGCCAGCGCGGTCAGCACCGTGCCCATCATCCAGCGCTGGACGACCAGCCAGAACGGCCGTCCGGCGAGGAAGGTGGCGATCGAGCCTGCCGTCACCGCGATGATCGCGTTGACGGTGAGACTGATCGAGATCTGCGTCACGCCGAGCAGCAGCAGCTGCGACAGCACATGACCCTTGGCCGGGTTGATGAACTGCGGCAGCAGCGACAGATAGAGCACCGCCACTTTCGGGTTGAGCAGGTTGGTCATCAGGCCCATGACGAACAGCTTGCGCGGCCTGTCCTTCGGCAGCTCGCGGACCTGGAAGGGCGAGCGGCCGCCTGGCCTCAGCGCCTGCCAGGCGAGCCACAGCAGGTAAAGCGCGCCGACGATGCGCAGCGCGTCATAGGCGTAAGGCACGGCGAAGATCAGCGCCGTGATGCCGAACGCCGCCGACAGCACATAGAACAGGAAGCCCAGCGCCACGCCTGCCAGCGAGATCAGCCCCGCCTTCGGCCCTTGCGACAGCGAGCGCGAGATCAGGTAGATCATGTTCGGCCCAGGTGTCAGCACCATGCCGAGACAGATCAGCGCGAAGGTCAGATGATTGGCGGCGTCGGGCACGAGGCGTCTCCTGGAAAGCGCGCCTCAGATGTGCCCTGCCTCGCAGAACGGCACAAGGGCTTCAAGGCGCCGGCCGTTGCGCCAGCCTCGATGCGCCAAATCCGGCCGTTTCTCGACCAGGAGGTGATAATCCAATACACTTCCATTCACCTAGAAATTCGAGAGTCAGCTTTGCACGGGTCAACGCAATGCAAATCTCCTTCAAGGGCAAAAAGGTTGTTGTAACGGGTGCCAGTCGCGGCATCGGCCGATCAATCGCTCTGGCATTTGCGGCGGAAGGCGCCGATGTCGCAATCTGCGCCCGCGGTGCGCCGGGGCTCGAAGCGGCTGAGGTCGAGCTGAAGCGGCATGGAGGGACCATTTTCGCAATGCCATGCGATCTCGCAGAGGCATCTGCGCCTGCGAGCTTTGTGGCGGGAGCCGTTAGCGCGCTCGACGGTATCGACATCCTGGTCAACAACGCGTCGGGCATCGGCATGAGGGATGACGAGAGCGGCTGGCGAGCCAGCATCGACGTCGACCTGATGGCGACGGTGCGCACCACCCAGGCAGCCATCCCGTTCATGGAAAAAGCGCGGGCTGGCGTCATCATCAACATCTCGTCGATTTCCGGTTTCAGGGCGGTGCCGCGCACTTTGCCTTACGCCGCGATCAAGGCGGCGCTCGTCAACTACACAATGGGCCAGGGGTTGGCGCTTGCGCCAAAACGCATCCGGGTAAACGGCATCGCGCCTGGTTCAATCGAGTTTCCAGGCGGCGTGTGGGATAACCGCAAGGCGTCCGATCCCCAACTGTATCAGCGCACGCTCGACAGCATACCTTGGGGGCGGTTTGGCACGCCGGAGGAGATCGCAAAAGTTGCACTGTTCCTGGCGAGCGACATGGGAAGTTGGATTACGGGGCAAACGATCGCGGTCGACGGTGGCCAATTGCTGGCCTCAAAGACGGGCCCTTCAGCGACATTGCCTGCATCGTGAAGCATACTTTCAGAGCCTGGACGCTGACAATCAACGCCTATCTCTGATTTCCGGCCTTACCCCACAACCCGCAAATTCGACAACTCGTTCGCAATTTCCTTGAAATTGTCGGACAGCGTCGCGCCGGTCGCGTTCCAGAACAGTTTTGCCGGCTTGCTGGGATCGGTCGGATCCTTGCGGAAGCGGGAGTCGGACGAGCAGGTCTTCAGCGCCTCCATCGCTTTCTTGTCGCCGGCGTCGGTCGAGGACATGTCGAGCGCCACCGTCATCACCATGATGTTGGCTGCCTTGGCATTGTCGCAGAGCTTGGCCATCTGCTCGTTGAGGGCGCTGGTGTAGTTGCCGGACGAATAATTGAACTGGCCGATATCGCTCGATGTGCCGCCGAACAGGCGGGTAACCGAAGTGCGGTTATAGCCGACGCCGGTATAGCCGTAGGCGGCATAGGTCGACTTGTTGCCGGCAGGGTCCGGATTGACCGTCGAATAGGTGTTCTCGCCGTCGGTAAGCACGATGACGACCTTGTCGTTGCCGCGCTCGGTCTCCGGCCGTCCTTCGGTGAACGGTGCCGCGCTGGAGACGGTGCGCCAGCCCCAGGCCATGCCTTCCGGCACATTGGTGTTGCCGTTGGGAACCATCAGGTCGATCGCCGCCTTGACGGCTGCGAGCCCGTCGGCGTTGGTGACGTCGGTGAGCGGCGTGATCGGCGTCGTCGTGCAGCTGTAGTTCGGGCCGGCGCCCGCGCCCAGCACCGGGGCATTCATCGGCCGCGGCTGGAAATACTTGGCAATGTTCGATTGCCTGGTCTTGCCGGTGGTGCTCGACGGGTCGTCGTTCCACCAGCTGTTGGCGGCGCCGTAGGTTTTCGGCGGAAGTTCGTCCGGATCCTGCGTCACTTTCCAATGATTGCCGGGCTCGTCCGGCGCGAACATCGGCACGAACATGGTCGCGGGGTCGCCGACACCGATGCCGGTGTTGTTGGGGCCGCCCGATGCCGGCGTGTCGTCGACATTGTAGGGATAAGGCCGCACCTCGACGCAACCCTGCCAGCTGGCGAACGGGCCATAGGTGTCGTTGTAGTCGTATTCGTTGTGGCTGCGCTCGCAGGTGTTGTTGGAACGGTATTCGTCGCAGACGACACGCTTGCTGCCGACGATGCGCTCGTGGCTGGTGACGACCTTCATGTCCCGGTAGAGCGAGAAACGGCTCAGCGCCTGGCCTTCCTCCGTGCCCCAGCCGGTGCCTTTCTTGTACCAGATGCCGTTGATCTTCTCGGCGTATTGGTCGGCGGCGTTGAGCGTCGACCAGTCGAAATTCTCGTTGGCGATCGGCGACAGCCCGTAGACGTCCATCCAGGAGGCGTTGTCGTTGTCCGGACCGACATTGACCGAGGCGGCGAAGGGCACGAGGCTGAACTGGACCGGCTTGTCGATCTGCTTGATCTGCGCCGCCTGCTGGGCCAGCGTGTCGACGAGCTGCTTGGCGGCCTGCTTGAGCAGGTCGATGCGCTTCTGCCCTGTGCCGGATCCCTTCATCGACATCGAGCCCGAATTGTCGAGCACCATCGCCACTTCCAGCGTGTTCTTCAGCCGCACCTGCGAGCACGGCCCGAGCGTGATCGGCTTGTTCGCGTCGCCTTCGGACGCGCCGTTGAGCAGAGCCGCCGCAGGGTAGAAATAGGGGTGGTAGTTGAGCGTCGCGCACATGCTCACCAGGCCGCCGCCGGCCTGGCTGCTGGGCAGCGTGACGTCGAGCGAGATCGTCGCCGGGTCGATGTTGTTGAGGTTGGCGTTGAAGAAGTCGACCGCATAGGCCCTGATCTGATCGTCGGTCGCGCCTTCCGCCAAGCGCCTCGCGGCGGCGAAGTTGGCCGCGTCGAGCGCATTCAGCACCATCTGCTTTTGCCGGTTGAGCTCGGTGAAATCGACGGCGATCGCCAGGGCGCCCATCAGCGGCACCATGGCAATCGCCGTCACGAGGGCATAATTGCCGCGCCGGTCGCGGCAAAATCGACGCCAGAATTCGCGCATCTGTGGCAAACGGTCCCTCTTACGGATCAACCGACGATGCGCAGGTTCGACAATTCATTGGCGATTTCTTTGAAATCGTCGGAAAGCGTCGCCCCAGTCGCGTTCCAATAAAGCTTGGCGGGCTTGCTCGGGTCGGTCGGATCCTTGCGGAAACGCGAGTCCGACGCGCAGGCCTTCAGCGCCGCAATCGCCTTCTTCTCGGCCGCCTTAGTCTCGACCAGATCGAGCGAGACCGTCATCACCATGATCCCGGCCGCCTTGGCGTTGGCACACAAGGTCTGCATCTGCTCATCAAGCGCAGCCGTGTAGTTGCCGTCCGTGTAGGTGGTCTTCGGCACGCTGGCGCTGGTGTTCATAAACAGGCGCGTGACGCCGCCCAGTGCAGGATTGATGTAGCCGGTGTAGCCATAGGCCGCATAGGTGGAACGATTGTTGGCGTAGCTGCTATCGCTGATGGCGCTGTAAGTATTGGCGCCGTCCGTCAGCACGATGACCACCTTATCGTTGCCTTTCTCGGTATTCGGCCGTCCCTCTGTGAATGGCTCATTGCTGGACACGGTCCGCCAGCCCCAGGCGAGGCCTTCCGGCACGTTGGTGTTGCCGGTCGGCGCCATGTCGTCGATCGCGTCGTCGAGTTCCTGCTTTTGAGCCGCCACCGTGACGTCTTTGAGCGGCGTGATCGGGCTGGTGGTGCAGGCTGCATTTGGACCATCACCCGATGCGGCCGACTTCGATCCGTAGGGTTTGACCAGAAAATATTTGCGCATGTCCGACTGCCGCTGCGAGGCGGTCGGATTGACCGGATCGTACGGCCAGTCGGCCCACCAATTGTTGTCGTAACCATAGGACGCCAAGGCGACGTCGTCGGCGCCGTCGCGATTGAAATCGCGCCATAGAGTCCCGGGCTCGTCCGGCGCGAACATCGGTACGAACAGCGTTGCCGGGTTGGCGCTGTCCGGCGTCGTGTCGTCGTCGTTATACGGATAAGGCCTTGCCTCGACGCAACCCTGCCAACTGGCATAGCGGCTGGTCGTGTAGACGTATTCCGGGGGAGGAGTGACCCAATGGCCTTTGCTGCAGGTGCCGTCCCTTTTGGTAACGTCGCAGACATACTGCTTGGGGGGCTGCACCGTTTCGCGGCCGGACTCGACGGTCATGTCGGAATAAAGGCTGAAGCGGGTCAGCGGCTGGTCCTTGGTATCGCCCCAGCCGTCGCCGCGCTTATACCATACGCCGTTGACCTTCTGCGCGTAGTTGTTCGGATCGCTGGCGGCGGTCATCTTCGTCCAGTCGAAATTCTCGTGCTGGATGGGAGAAATGCCGTTCTGGTCCATCCAACTATCCTGGTCGTGCGTCGGGCCGATATTGACCGAGGCGGAGAATGGAACCAGCGAGAACTGTACCGGCTTGGAGACCT
The DNA here is from genome assembly GCF_033977165.1 of Mesorhizobium captivum. Classification (NCBI taxonomy): domain Bacteria; kingdom Pseudomonadati; phylum Pseudomonadota; class Alphaproteobacteria; order Hyphomicrobiales; family Phyllobacteriaceae; genus Mesorhizobium; species Mesorhizobium captivum. The sequence goes on along the minus strand of NZ_JAVIJB010000012.1, from coordinate 18,398 downwards.
GCTTCATCTGCAGGGCCTGCAGCGCCAGCGAACTGACCAACTGCTTGGCGGCGGCCTTAAGCAGGTCTATGCGCTTCTGCCCGGTTCCAGAACCAAGCGTCGACATCGAGCCCGAATTGTCCAGCACCAGCGCCACTTCCAGCGTGTTCTTCAACCGGATTTCTGATCGGGCCGAGAAATTGACTGTGGTGTCGCCCGCCTTCCCGCCGAGCAGCATCGTTGCTGCGGGCAGGATATAGGGGTGGTATTTCAGGGAGGCCTGCATGATCAGCGTGCCGCCGCCGGTATTGTCCTTGGGCAACGTGATGGTCAGCGTAGTGTTAGCCGGAAGGACGTGCCTGAGGTTGGCCTCGAAGAATTTCTTGGCGTAGGCCTTGGTTTCGTCGTCGCTTGCCCCGCTGACGATCTGTTGCGCCGACGCGATGCCGGCGGCGTCCAGAGCGTTGAGCGTTTCCTGCCTCTGCCGGACCAACTCCGTGTAGTCGACGGCAAGTGCTACGGCGCCCATCAGCGGCACCATCGTGATGACTGTCATCAGGGCATAGTTGCCCCGGCAGTCGCGAAGAAATCCGCGGATCATTGCGTTTAGCCCCCGCCAAAGACCCAATTGATGTACGACCATGGTCGTATTTGATCTGCAACCATGGTCATAAATCCTTAAATTTCAGCTTGAGCGAAACGATCAACAACGCGCTGCCTTTTTGACCGCGCGTTAACCCTTCGCTTTCGGGCGGGCGATATCGGAGCTCCCCGCCGGCGATGGCGAAAGCTGATGACAGGATGGAGCGCTTCGGTTATGCGGGACCGGCCGTGGCGGCCTCCGAACTGAAAGGATGGCTGTCGCGGCCTTGCCAGGGATCAGATCAGGAAAACGCATGGCGGATTGGCCGGACATCATAGCTTCGCTCGCCGATCTGACGGGAAACTACGCGGCCATTCTGTGCGACGTATGGGGCGTGGTGCACAATGGCGAATGGCACTTTCCCGTCGCCGCGGAGGCGCTGGCCCGGGCGCGCGCGGCAAAAGTGCCGGTGGTGCTGATCACCAATTCGCCGCGCCGCAGCGCCGACGTCGTTGCGCAGATGAATGTTATCGGCGTGCCGGCCGATGCCTATGATCGCGTCGTCACCTCGGGCGACGTCACGCGCGACCTGATCGCCGAGGGTCCAAGGAAGATTTTCCACATCGGCCCGGAGCGCGATTTCACACTCTATGACGGCCTGGACGTCGAGCTCGTCGAGGAGTTCGAGGCTTCAGGCATCGTCTGCACCGGGCTCTATGACGACGAGGTGGAGAAGCCGGCCGATTATGCGGAGCTGCTGCAGCGCCTGCGCGCCCGCAACCTGCCGTTCATCTGCGCCAATCCAGATATCCTGGTCGAGCGCGGCGAGCGCACCATCTGGTGCGCCGGCGCGCTCGCGCGCGACTATGCGCAGCTCGGCGGCCGCACGCTGGTTGCCGGCAAGCCTTTCGCGCCGATCTACAACCTCGCCATGAAGGAGGTCGCAGGCCTGCTCGGCCATCCGGTCGAGCGCCCGGCTGTGCTCGCCATCGGCGACGGCATGATGACCGACGTCAAGGGCGCCGCCGACAACGGCTTCGACGTGCTCTACGTTTCGGGCGGCATTCATGCGCGCGACTATGGCGACCCGCTGCGGCCCGATCCCGAAAGGCTGGCGGGCTTCCTCGCAACGCACGGCTACCGGCCGGTCGCAGTCATTGCGCGGCTGCAATAGAGCATGATCCCGAAAAGTGTGCAGCGGTTCTTGGAAAAGATCATGCTCAAACAAGAAGATAAAGCGGAAGGACGATTCGAAGAAAGGTCATCCCGCTTTATGCTGGTAGCGTGGCCATGACGGGCGCCCCGACATCACACAGGTTGACATGACGCAAGCTTTCGAACGCATTTCGGCGGTCGCGCCGTTGCCGGCGCATCTGCGCGGCGGCGTCGTGGCGATCGGCAATTTCGACGGCGTCCACCGCGGTCATCTTTCGGTGCTGGAGCGGGCGCTGGCCGAGGCTGGCCGCCGCGGCGTGCCGGCCCTGGTACTCACCTTCGAGCCGCACCCGCGCAAGGTGTTCAGGCCGGAGGTGCCGCTTTTCGTGCTGACGCCGCCGCCGATGAAGGCACGGCTTCTGGCCAGGCTCGGCTTCGCAGCCCTGGTCGAGCAGCCTTTCACGCGCGACTTCGCCGCGCTCTCGGCCGAGGCTTTCGTGACCGATGTTCTGGAGCACAAGCTCGGCGTCAGCCATGCCGTCACCGGCTTCGACTTCCATTTCGGCAAGGACCGCCAGGGCGGCCCGGCCTTCCTGATGGCGGCCGGCGAGCGCCACGGCTTCGGTGTCACGCTGGTCGACGCCTTCCGCGACGAGGGTGCCGAGGTGGTCTCGTCGAGCCGCATCCGCGCCTTGCTTTGTGAAGGCAAGGTCGAGGAGGCCGCCGGCCTGCTCGGCTACCGCTTCACCGTCGAGAGCGAGGTTATCGGCGGCCAGCAGCTTGGCCGCACGCTTGGCTTCCCGACCGCCAATATGAGGCTTTCGCCGGAAGCCACTCTGAAGGAAGGCATTTACGCCGTCCGCTTCCGCCGCGCCGACGGCACGCTGCATGACGGCGTCGCCAGCTTCGGCCGCCGCCCGACTGTCGACGACAATGGCGCGCCGCTGCTCGAAACCTATGTCTTCGATTTCTCCGCCGATCTCTACGGCGAGACCTGCCAGGTGTCGTTCTTCGGCTACCTGCGCCCGGAGCTGAAGTTCGATGGGCTCGACGCGCTGGTGGCGCAGATGAAGCGCGACGAGGCCGAGGCGAGGGCGCTGCTCTCAGGCGTGCGGCCGCTATCCGAGCTGGACGCCGCAATCTGTTTCTGAGGGCCGATGAAAGCGCCGCTTAAGATATCACTTGCTGCAAGACGCGAGATCAATGCTGGTTTGGAGCGCTAGAGGCCAAAAGCCGGCGGTGGACTGATTCCTGCGATTATGTGGGTCAATTCCGAACTGAATAACGGAAATATAGAAACCGGTGTCATAGTCGGCGCGTATACTGCCGCGCAGAGAAGCGAATTGGCCGGCGAAATCAGGAATGACCGCGGATACGAGTTCGTGTTGGCCGTCCCTGACTATGAGTTAGTACGATTTCTGGGAAAGACGCTTGATTTTGCCGGCGGAAAGTTCGTCCTTTTGTAGCAAGCCTCAGCGCCCTTTGCGCGCCTGGGGGCTCAGCGGCTCTCTATAGGTACCGGTTTGAAGGCAGTACAACGGCTGCTGTGCTACCGCTTCAGCGCCAGGCCGATGGCAATAAAGCTCCAGCCCTGGAAGATCAGGTCGATGGCCAGGAACATGCCGAGCACCCACAGGCTGTTGACCGGCCAGCCCATGGCGATGATCAGGCCAAGCAGGATGGTGATGATGGCGGCCGCGAGCAGCCATCCCCAGCCTTGCTCAGGCCGGTGGTTGTAGGCCACCCAAGCCCTCAGCAGCCCGGAAGCGACGAGCGCGATCGCCAGCAGCAGCGTCAGCACCGCCGAGGCAAGCAACGGATTGTCGAAGGCGAAGAAGCCGGCCACGGCGTAGAGCAGGCCGCTAAGCAGCCAATAGAAGAAGCGTCCCCAGGTCTTGACGCCGAAAGCATGGATGATCTCGATGGCGCCCGCCATCAGCATCAGCCAGCCGACGACATAGACGGAGGCGACGGTGGCGATGAACAGATTGCCGAAGGCGATGCCGCCGAAAATCAAGAGCAGCACGCCGAGCGCCACGAACCATCCCCATTTGTCGCGCGTCCGTCCGATCGCGTCTTTCAGGGCATCGCCTTGCAAGCTCATGATCCATCTCCCTCCAGATTTGGCCGCGCATCCTGCGGTTGATGGAGGGTAATCCCAATGGCATAGCCCGTCCAGCGCGGTGGCTATTGCAAAGACATGCCGAAGCTGGTGTCATTCCATTTTGCGTTAGGGAGGTATGGCGATGAGATCCTCTGGGCTCGCCCTGTTTTCCTCTGCTCTCGCTCTGTGCGCTGCCGCTTCGGCTCCTGCGCTCGCGGCGCAGCCCGGCGATCCGCCGGACGGCATCGCCAAGATAGAAACGGTGGTCGTCATCTTCGCGGAGAACCGCGCCTTCGACAATCTCTATGGCCATTTTCCCGGTGCCGAAGGCATCGACAAGGCGAGCCAGGAAAGCCTGCAGCAGCGTGACCGTGACGGTTCGGTGCTGTCCGAACTGCCGCCGGTCTGGGACGGGCTGACCGCCAAGGGCGTCACGCCGCCGGTAACGCAGGCGATGACCGAGCACCTTCCGAACGAGCCGTTCACCGTGAACGACGCGAAGGGGTTCAATGTTCCGCTCACCGTCGTAACGCACGATCTATGGCACCGTTACTATCAGAACCAGATGCAGATCAACGGCGGCAAGAACGACATGTTCGTTGCCTGGGGTGATTCAGGCGCCATGCCGATGAGCAACTGGGACACTTCCAAGGGCGATATGTGGGCCGTTGCGCAGAAGTACGTCCTGGCCGACCATTTCTTCATGGGCGCCTTCGGCGGCTCTTTCTTCAACCACCAGTGGCTGATCTGCGCCTGCGCGCCCTATTATGCTGATGCCGACAAGAACCCGGCCAAGCCTTCGATCTCGGTGACGGACGATAGCGGCACTGCGCTGAAGGTCGCCGACAACTCGCCGAAATCGGCGCGCGACGGCATCCCGAAATTCGTCTCCGACGGCAATCTGACGCCCGACTTCTACGTGGTGAACACGATGCAGCCGCCTTACCAGCCGAGTGGCAACGATCCGGCGCCCGGCGGCGATCCGCGCATGGCGGATGCGGCCAAGCCGACGACGCTGCCGCCGCAGACGGAGCCGACCATCGGCGACATGCTCAGTCTCAAGCACGTCAGCTGGGCGTGGTATTCGGGCGCCTGGCAATACACACTCGACCACGGCAACCACACGCCGACCCCGAATTTCCAGTACCATCACCAGCCGTTCAACTATTACGCCAACTATGCGCCGGGCACCGAAGCCAGGCGCGAGCATCTGCGCGATGCCGGGCTCGGCGGCGTGAGCTTCATTCAGGCCATCGACGATGGCGGTCTGCCGCAGGTCTCCTTCTACAAGCCGCAAGGCAATCTCAACGAGCATTCCGGCTATGCCGACATCCAGGCCGGCGACCGCCATATCGCGGATGTCATCGCCCATCTGGAGAAGAGCCCGCAATGGCCGCATATGCTGGTTGTCGTCACCTATGACGAGAATGGCGGCATCTGGGATCACGTCGCTCCGCCCAAGGGCGATCGCTGGGGGCCGGGCACGCGCATCCCCGCGATCATCGTTTCGCCTTTTGCCAAGCACAGCTACGTCGACCATATGCCCTACGACACGACGTCGATCCTGCGCTTCATCACCGAGCGCTTCGAACTGCCGGTGCTGCATGGCATCGTGGTCCGCGACAAGGCTGTGGCCGCGCATGGCGAGCCGCCGCTCGGCGATCTTACCGGCGGGCTCGACCTGAATTGAGGGCGCGTGTCCGGAGAACGACGATGGACGTTGACAGAACCGTCGCCTTGATCACCGCTGCCGGCATCGAACTCACCGACCGCCGGCGTAACGCCAAGGGCAATGGCTGGTCCCTCAGCTTCGCCAACGGTGCTACGGTGGAGGTGGGGGACGACGGATCGGCGCGCATTGCCGGCAAGGGCGCCAAGGCCGTGGCGAGGCTGCTGGATCTGCCGACAGCGCCGCGCGGCACCTGATCCGCGCGGCACCTGATCCGCGCGAGCGATCCGCCTACGAGACGACTGCTCTTGACCCGGAATTGACGTCTGTCTTCCGATGCCGGACCTTCGTCGCCCCTCCGCATGCCACTCAACGCCAGAAGCGCCTGGTATTGACAAAGGCGTCGTGTGCTTCCGCGGCGTCCTTGAGAAGCTTGGACTTGTCCTCGGCGCTGAAAAGATCCTTCGCACCCGCCACGTCCGAAAGCTCCAGCGCTGCCAACATATCGGGCGCGGTGGCAATATCGTTGAGGCTGCCGAGATGATCCTGCAGGCCCTTCATCGCCTTGATGAACCGTCGATGGCGTTTGGCTTCTGCCTTGCCGTTGTAAAGCGGCTCGAAGAACTCGGCCGCGTAGCGCAGTTTCTTTGCAGCGATCCGTACTTTATGGCGGGTCTCGTCATCGGCATCGATGAGATCGCTGCCGCCGTTCGCCACCTTTTTCCAAAATTTGTCGAATACACCCGAGGCCAAATTCCTCGACGACTGGTCGTGCAACTTTTCGTCCGATTGGGTTCGCCAGTCCCCGATGGAAATCCACTCAGTGGCATCGATCATCAAGGAGCGAGCGCGCACCGAGGAGAGCGATGCTTCGACCGCCGCGTAGGCGTCGTCGCGCGCGTCTTGAAGACGGCTTGAAAGAGCCTCGCTCGAAGCACGACCGATCATCACGTCGATATTGCGTGCCTCGCCAAGCTCCGAGGCGAGCCATTTCAATTCTTCTCGCAGGTGGTCGAAACGGCTGTCGTCGAATAGCGACTTGCAGATCGAGCATAGGGAGCGCAGCCGTCGCAGCGACACACGAGCCTGGTGCAGGGCGTCGGCATCGCGAGACCAGCCGAGCGCCGTTTCATTGAACCGAAACTGTTTGAGACAGGCCGCCGCGATGCGCGCGAAAGCCGTTGCCGCACTCATGTCGGAAGTGAGCAGGGTCGTGGCAGATTTCACAGCACCGGGCGCCGAACCAAGCAGACGATAGCCCCGTTCGGCTTTACTCAGCACGCCGAGATGAGCCGGCGTGATCAGGTCGACTTTCCGGGCGAGCGCAAACAGCGCTCTCGATGAGCCCGCCTTCTTTTCCAACTCGATCTCGCAGAGCGGAGCCTCGCGGTCGGCTGCAACGACCTTGCCAGTGTCCAGAGCGACTTCGATCGTCGCGTCGTCATCGATCACATTCCAACGATGCCGTTTGACATGAACCTCGAACAAGGGCGTGAGCTTTGGGCCATCCCCTGCAAGCAGGTCTCGGATCCGTGGATCGTCAAGTATCGGTGTGTCGCCGGCGACCGGTCGCTCCCATTCCTCGCGTGTGAACGATCCGGCCGCGGCGCCATCGCCCGCTTTGAGGGTTTGTATCCTTTCGTTTCCCGATTGCCGAATGCGAAGCGATAGGCCGCGCTTGGACAGATCCCATCCGGTGGTATCGAAGTAGATGGATATCTGCTGAAGAATGGTGGGCGGGGATCCGAACGGATTTTTCTTTAGGAGCGAGCGCGCACCCGATTGCGAAAGCTCGAGCTTCAGTTCCGTTTCCTGCATGATGTCCTCGGCGCCGCCTCGCTTCACGGCAATCGAAGGGACCCCATCTGCATGGTGCGTCATAAAGCTGTCACAAACAACCGCCCGCCTTGACCAACTGTGGCCGGACCTCAAGCCGGCACACGACAATGCGCGAGCGGAACCACACTTCTCAATTCTCGTTCATCCGATGATGAAAGAGAAGGACACATGTGATGGCTACCAGAGAAAAAAAGAAGAAGGCGAGCCGCGTTGTGAAGGGGCAAGAGCTGGAGGTAGAGCACCTGACGGAAATTGCCGACGTCACGCCGAAACAGGCGCGCGCCTTGTTGCGGAAGCATGGTGCCGACTGGACCAAACTCAAAGACGAAGCCGAAGATTTGAAGCAGGAGTGAACTGTCGGCATGGCTTCGCCATCTTCCGAGCGGCACCGGCCGGCTGGCTGGTTGACGCCATGGCGGCAAAGCGCTTTCGCCCTTATGAGACAGCTGACCCAGCCCCGGAACGCGCTGGCTCGTCTCCGATTGTAACGCGAATTCAGTTTCAGCTAACAGAGGCGCTCTGCTAAACTTGCCAGCGGGGCCAGGGACGGAGTTTCCCAATGGATGCAACCGAATTGCAGGCGATCAGCGACACTCTGATGCGGATTGTGACGCCAGATATGACGCCGAAAAAACTACTGAAGGCGGCAAGGAAGGAACACCCGGACGCGTCAGAGAAAGACATCGCCCGTGCGGCGTTCTTTTCGATTATCGCCAATGCCGAACAGGACCACGGAAAGGTCAAAAACCTACAGGCATTCGCCATCGCAGGCCGAGTGAGCGGTGACGCCTAGTGAGATGAGCCTTGCGTCTAAGGATTGCCAAGCACTCTGCAACTTATTGCGGACAGGCTGAGAAACCTCGAAACCAGCGATATCACTCCGATGCAGTCGGGCGGACAAAAGCCGCCCGACCAAATGGAAGTAGGCCGGCGCAACGCGCCCAGGGAGCAGGCACGCCCCTTCGGTCTGGGATGCCTTAGGCAATCAGGCAGCCTTGCGTTCCTTCAAAGCCTTCTCGAACACATCCTTGATCGGCTTGGACATGTCCTCGCTAGCTCTGATCATCGCAGCCTGGAGGTTTCTGGCCTGCTCGGCGGATTTTTCGATCTGCTTGCGAAGGAAAGCGGTCTGAAGTTCGATGCACTCGGACAGCGACTTCGCGGCAACCAGTGCCTCAAGGTGGGTGAAGCCGGCTTCGGCATTGTCTCTCAGAGCCGCAATCATCTTCAGGGACACCTCGTTGCCGGTGGTCTTGGCCATTTCAAAGGTCGACTCAAGAGCCTTTTGTGTCGTTTCGGCGTCCGAACTCAATTTGGAGAATGCCTGCTTCGACTGCTCAACGCCCTGGTCGACAACAGCGCGAACTTGCTCGGTAGCCTTGGACGGGTCGAAGATAGGGGATTCGACGTTTTCAATCGTTTCGGTCTTGTCCGGGATCTTGGCCATTTTTCCATCCTTTTTTGCAGGGGGGCGGTCACAAAACAAAGCCGCCTCGTTAATGTACGAGATCGTCGCAACGGATTTGTGTAACCGACATGAATTTGCGCGACGTCGAAGTCCCAGGCGGAGCCGAACGTCCGTCCGCTGGTGATGCATTCCGGATGTCTCGAGTTTTGCGATGATGGCGAGAGATTGAATTAGCTGGGACCCAAACAGTCCAATCGCCGTCACCGATGTTACGGATTTTAAGTCAAATTTTACCGAACTGGCGCCATGCCTTCTCTACTGCCGGGTGTTCCCGCCAGCCTGTTTCGCGTAAGGGGTGACGATGCGTATTGTCGGGACGATTCCGCTGCTTCTCGCCTCTGGCCTGATGGCCGTCTCCTCAGCCCGGGCAGGCGAGGGGAGCTGGATTTCGGGCGACTGGTATCTGACGCTCGGCGCCACCGGCCTGGTCGCGCCGAATTTCGAGGGCGGCAAGAAGTACATGCTGAGCGCCCAGCCCATCGTCTCGCTCGGCAAGGTCGGTCCAGAGGCGCGCTTCACCTCGCGCAACGACAACATCTCGCTGGCGCTGATCGACGACGGCAGCGTGCGCGCCGGCCTCACCGGCAAGTTCCTGTTCTCGCGCGACAGCAAGGACGAGCTGAAAGGCCTCGATCCGGTGCGCTGGGGCGGCGAGGTGGGCGGCTTCTTCGAATTCTATCCGCTGGATTGGGTGCGGGCGCGGGCCGAGCTCAGGCACGGCATCCGCGCCCATGACGGCTTCGTCGCCGACATCGCGGCGGACGCCTTCTACGACGTCACCCCGACCGTCCGCATCTCCGGCGGCCCTCGCGTTTCCTTTGCCTCGTCCGATTATTTCGACGCCTATTACGGCGTCAGCGCCAAGGAAGCGGCAGCTTCGGGCTTGAGCGAATATCATCCGGGCGGCGGGCTGAAGTCGACGGGCCTTGGCGGCGCGATCACCTGGAAGGTGACCGAGCCGATGACGGCGAGCGTCTTCACCGAATATTCGCGCCTGATGGGGCCAGCGGCCGATTCCAGCCTGGTCAAGGAGCGCGGCGACCGCAACCAGTGGACCGTCGGCGTGTCGACCACCTATCGCTTCAATTTCTCGATGTGAGGTTACTCCAACAATCTCGTATCGACCGGATGCGTCGTGACGCTAACGATCCAGATGCCGTCACGTGTCACCAAATCAGGACTGAGAAGATAGTTCTTTGTGAACGGAACGATTGCACAAGGAACTTCCATGACCGAGTGGGTGGCAGCGACGACAAAGTCCGTGCCTAGCCGCTGCGTCGTGGCCATGTCATTCTTCCAGTCGTCAGCTAGGTCGGGAGACAGAATGTCAATGCCGTCAGGCACTTCGATTTCGAGAAGCTGATAGGTCTGCGGCAAATCTTCAGCATCAACATGCACCAGGATTTCGACAAGGGCCGTGGCCGGATGATCGGCGCAATAGACGATCGGCGTGCCTAGCACATGCCAACGGCCATCGCTGACCAAACCGCCGACTCCCGCAAGGTCGGCGTAGCCGGAAATGCGCCAGAGCTGCATGAGTCAGGCGAAGATGCCGTGGTCGATACGATGGAGCTCTTCCTCCACCAGGACCGCGCCCGTTTCGGACTGCAGGAGGTTGATCGGCATCTCCTGCAACACCCTGCTGCGCTTGCGCAGCCAACGCTGCGCCTTTTCGTGATTGCCGAAAACCCGATCCGCCATTGCCGATATCCGTTCGAGCCGCTGGACACGGTCGGATTCGGCAATCGTCAGCGTCTCGTTTCGTTCCTTGCGGCGCGCCAGTGTGCGTCGCGGGCCGACGATTTTGTAGATCTCATCATTGCTGAAGCCGCGCTGACGAAGCTCATCGACCCTGGCGACGGGAACCAGAAACCGGTCCGTCGCTACATCGGGCATTGCGGTGTCGGCAAGCCTAGCCTTCGGCTTTGGCTGAACCTTGATATGCAAGCTGGACATGGTTTGGCTCCACTGCCATTTGCCCAACAATGTATGCGCAATTGGCACAAGTCGCAAGGAAGTCGCCGGCGAGTTCGGGCTTTTCAAGGGGGCCGGCCTCGTTTAAAAGCCGCCAGATGACGCAGTTTCCTCGCGCTCTCGCGATCGCGATACGAATTACGAGCCCGGTGTTCCGGGCGGCCTGAGCGCCGCGCGGAGCCGCCGGGAGTTTTCGCGCGCGCCCTCGCGCTTTTTTCAGAACATGATAGTTGAACGCCCGAGCCCCTTAGCCGCCGGGCAGCGCACATGGCAGATCAATGAACGACACCGTTGAAACGATCGACTATTCCAAAACGCTCTATCTGCCGCAGACGGATTTCCCGATGCGCGCCGGCCTGCCCGAGAAGGAGCCCGGCCTGGTCAAGCGCTGGCAGGACATGGACCTTTACCGCAAGCTCCGCGAGGCGTCCGCCGGCCGCGAGAAATTCGTGCTGCATGACGGCCCGCCCTACGCCAACGGCAACATCCATATCGGGCATGCGCTGAACAAGATCCTCAAGGACGTCATCAACCGGTCGTTCCAGATGCGCGGCTACGACGCCAACTACGTGCCGGGCTGGGACTGCCACGGCCTGCCGATCGAATGGAAGATCGAGGAGCAGTATCGCGCCAAGGGCAAGAACAAGGACGAGGTGCCGGTCAACGAGTTCCGCAGGGAATGCCGCGACTTCGCCGCGCACTGGATCAAGGTGCAGGGCGGCGAGTTCCAGCGGCTCGGCGTCATCGGCGATTTCGACAATCCCTATACGACCATGGCCTACCATGCCGAGGCGCGCATCGCCGGCGAGCTGTTGAAGTTCGCCATGTCGGGCCAGCTCTATCGCGGCTCGAAGCCGGTGATGTGGAGCGTGGTCGAGCGCACTGCGCTCGCCGAGGCCGAGGTCGAGTACCAGGACTATGAGAGCGACACGATCTGGGTAAAGTTCCCGGTCGCGAGCCTTGCCCGCCTGGTGGACGGCGGCGAGGGCGGGCAGCCGGCGGCGTTGTCCGAGGCCTCGCTGGACTTGCTCGAAGCCCATGTCGTCATCTGGACGACGACGCCTTGGACGTTGCCCGGCAACCGCGCCGTCAGCTATTCGCCGCGCGTCGCCTACGGCCTCTACGAGGTAACGGCGGCCGAGAACGCTTTCGGGCCGCAACCCGGCGAGAAGCTGATCTTCGCCGACGCGCTGGCTGAGGACGCCGCGGCCAAGGCCAAGGTCACGTTGAACCGCGTTCACAGCGTTTCGGCAGAACAGCTTGCAAGCCTTACGCTTTCGCATCCGTTCAGGGGGTTGGGCGATGGCTATCAGTTCCCCGTGCCTATGATCGCGGGTGAGCACGTCACCGACGATGCCGGCACCGGCTTCGTGCACACCGCACCCAGCCACGGCCGCGAGGATTTCGACGCCTGGATGGATGCGGTGGCCGATTTGCTCAAGCGCGGTGTCGACACCGCAATTCCGTTCCCGGTCGACGATGCCGGCTTCTTCACCAAGGACGCGCCGGGCTTCGGCCCGGACCGCGAAGGCGGTGCCGCGCGCGTCATCGACGACAACGGCAAGAAGGGCAACGCCAACCAGGCGGTGATCGAGGAACTGATCAAGCGCAACGCGCTGTTCGCGCGCGGCCGGCTGAAGCACAGCTATCCGCATTCCTGGCGCTCGAAGAAGCCGATCATCTTCCGCAACACGCCGCAATGGTTCGTCTACATGGACAAGGACCTTGGCGACGGCACGACGCTGCGCAGCCGCGCGCTGAAGGCGATCGACGACACCCGCTTCGTGCCGGCGGCCGGCCAGAACCGCATCCGCGCCATGATCGAGGAAAGGCCGGACTGGGTGCTGTCGCGCCAGCGCGCCTGGGGCGTGCCGATTGCCGTCTTCGCCGATGTCGACGGCAACGTGCTGAGGGACGAGGCAGTCAACCAGCGCATCATGGACGCCTTCGAGAAGGAGGGCGCCGACGCCTGGTTCGCGCCGGGCGCCAAGGAGCGCTTCCTCGGCAACCACGACGCTACGAAATGGCACCAGGTGATGGACATCCTCGACGTCTGGTTCGATTCCGGCTCGACGCATGTCTTCACGCTGGAGGACCGTCCCGATCTCAAATGGCCGGCCGACGTCTATCTCGAAGGTTCCGACCAACACCGCGGCTGGTTCCATTCCTCGTTGCTCGAAAGCTGCGGCACCAGGGGCAGGGCGCCTTACGACACGGTCATCACCCATGGCTTCACCATGGATGAGGAGGGTCGCAAGATGTCGAAGTCGCTCGGCAACACCGTCGTGCCGCAGGACGTGATCAAACAGTCCGGCGCCGATATCCTCAGGCTCTGGGTGGTGACAACCGATTATTGGGAAGACCAGCGGCTCGGCAAGAACGTGCTGCAGACCAATATCGACGCCTACCGCAAGCTCCGCAACACCATCCGCTGGATGCTGGGCACGCTTGCCCATGACGACGGCGAGGATGTGCCGCTGGATAAGATGCCGGAACTGGAGCGGCTGATGCTGCACCGGTTGTCCGAACTCGACGAGGTGGTGCGCCAGGGTTATGACGCCTTCGAGTTCAAGCGCATCACCCGCGCGCTGCTCGACTTCATGGTGGTCGAGCTTTCGGCCTTCTACTTCGACATCCGCAAGGACGCGCTCTACTGCGACGCGCCGTCCAGCCTGCGCCGCAAAGCGGCGGTGCAGGTCGTGCGCCATCTGTTCGAATGCCTGGTGAAGTGGCTGTCGCCGATGCTGCCCTTCACCATGGAAGAGGCCTGGCTCGAGCATCACCCAGACGCCGTCTCCGTGCATCTCGACCAGTTCCCGGCGATCCCGGAAAACTGGAGAAACGAGGCGCTGGCTGAGAAGTGGCGCAAGGTCCGGCAGGTGCGCCGCGTCGTCACCGGCGCGCTTGAGATCGCGCGCGCCGAGAAGCTGATCGGTTCCTCGCTGGAGGCCGTTCCGGTGGTCACCATCGACGATGCCTCGCTCGAAGCGGCGATCGCCGACATCGACATGGCCGAGATGGCGATCACCAGCGACCTGGTTATCCAACACGGCAAGGCTCCGCAAGGCGCTTTCACCCTCGACGACGTCAAGGGCGTCGCCGTGGTTGTGGAAAAGGCTGAGGATCGCGGTCTGGTCAAATGCGCGCGTTCCTGGCGCTATACGGCCGATGTCGGACAGGATCCGGAATTCCCGGACGTCTCGGCCCGCGACGCCGCGGTGCTGCATGAACTGAAGGCGCTCGGCCGGTTGTAGCATCGGGATTATAAGCCGATGCAGAAATACCACGCGGGCGGCGCAAATCCGCTCGCGCGTTGCCCTTAATAAGTGGTTGAGGTAAACACGCGACACTCCGGCAGACAAATTGTCGCCGGATTTCCATCGCAAATGCGGGGAAGAAGGGGACCGCGCCCCTGTGGCCGGTGGCGACCGAAAGGCTGTTAGAGTGGGACTTTTTGGCATGACCGAAAGAACGTTTGCGCGCGCCGCGCTGCTGGCGCCGCTTGTGGCATCGGCCATTGCCATGTCCGGCTGTGTCAGCTCGCCCACCTACGGAACCGATAAGACTGCCGCCGCGCAGCTCTTCGACGATGTGTCCGGCGCTGCCGCGATCACGCCGAAGCATCGCGATCCGATCGACTACAAGCCGCGTCCCGATCTGGTGAAGCCTGCCGCCGGGCAGAAGGAAAACCTGCCGCCGCCGCAGGAGAGTATCCAGACGGCGAGCGCCGACTGGCCGGAATCGCCCGAGGCCCGCCGCGCCCGCATCCGCGCCGACGCCACCGCCCATCAGAACGACCCGAATTACCAGCCCGAAGCTGTCGAGGACGTGCAGACCGATCCGGTGGCAGTGAAGAAGGCGATGGCCGATTCGGCTTCCAGCCACCCGCCGCGCTGGTCGCCGGACGATTCCAGTGCTGCCCGCTCCGCCGAGATCCAGCGCCGTCTGGCCGAAGGCAAGCAGGGCGATCCGACCACCCGCAAATATCTGAGCGAGCCGCCGCTTGCCTATCGTCAGGCCGCCGGCACCGCGCCGCAGAACGAGCTCGGCGAGGACGAGTACAAGAAGGAGCGCCGCCTCAAGGCGCAGGCGGAAGGCAAGAAGAGCGGCGGCTGGTTCGACTGGCTGGGCCTGTGAATGGTGAATAGTGAATAGTGAATAGATCTGTACTCGCTACTCACTAGTTTCTTCACCATTCACCACTCACCACCATTCCGTCTCTCGCGAAAGAAGTCCTTGAGGATGAGGGCGGCTTCGCTTTCGCCCAGCCCAGGATAGATGTCCGGCGTGTGGTGGCAGGTGGGCGAGGCGAAGAAGCGCACGCCGTTGACCACCGCGCCGCCTTTCTCGTCGGCGGCGCCGAAATAAAGCCGCCGCAGCCTCGCGAAGGAGATGGCGCCGGCGCACATGGCGCAGGGTTCCAGCGTCACATAGAGGTCGTGGCCGGTAAGCCGCTCGCTGGCGAGTTTGCGGCAGGCGTCGCGGATCGCCAGCATCTCGGCATGGGCGGTGGGGTCGGCGAGTTCGCGCGTGCGGTTGCCGGCTTTCGCCACGACGATGTTGCCATTGGCGATCACCGCGCCGACCGGCACTTCGCCGCGGCTTGCAGCCGCCTCGGCTTCCTTGAGCGCCAAAGCCATGAAATCCGGCCGCTTCACGCGCTTTCCATTCCGATTACTCCTCGCCACCCGACGGTGATCCTGTTATCTAGCGCGTGACCCTGAAAACCGGAATCGGTTTTTGCCGCGCTGACATATGCGCAAAAATCAAGATGACACTGCCTGCGTTGGGCGTCCGAAAGGGCGGGCGGCATCGTAGCAGCTTCAAGAAGAGCCAAGGCAATGGACGACAACGACAAGAAAGTTCCGCGCAAAGGTGCGGGCAAAGGCGGATCGAGGCCGGCAGGCCCGCGCGACCGCAGCGGAGCCGCAGGCAAGAATGGCAAGCCATCCTTCGGCGGCAAGAAGCCGTTCGCCAAGCGCGACCGGCCGATGGCCGCGGGTGGCGAGCGACCTGCGCGCGATTTCAAGCGCAGCTACAAGCCTCGCGAAATGGGTGAGGGTGCCGAGCGCGGCGAGAAGCCGTTCCGCAAGGGGCCGCGCCCCGAGAGCAAGCCGTTGGAGAAGCGCGAAGGGCCGCGCAAGCCGTTTGAGCCGCGCGGCGACCGCCCCATGGCGGCCGAAGGCGAGCGCCGCGATTTCAAGCGCAGCTACAAGCCGCGTGAAGCGGGCGAGGGCGGGGAGCGTGGCGAAAGACCGTTCCGCAAAGGACCGCGCCCCGAGGGCAAGTCCTTCGAGAAGCGCGACGGTGCGCGCAAACCTTACACGCCGCGCGGCGACCGGCCTATGGCCGCCGAAGGCGAGCGCGGCGAAAGGCGCTTCGACCGCCCCAAGCGCGACTTCCCCGATCGTCCCAAACATGATTTCGCCGAGCGGCCCAAGCGCGATTTCAGCGATCGTCCGCCGCGCGACACCGCGCCCAGGCAGGGCGGCTTCAAGCCGCGCCCGCGGCCCTCGGAAGCAGCGCCGGAAGCCGGCGAGCGCATCGCCAAGCGGCTGGCGCGCGCCGGCATCGCCTCGCGCCGCGACGCCGAGGAATTGATCGCGGCCGGCCGCATCAAGGTCAACGGGAAGGTGCTGACCTCGCCTGCCTTCAACGTTATGGCCGACGACGTCATCCATCTCGACGGCACCGAGATCCCGCCGATCGAGCGCACGCGGCTGTTCCTGTTCCACAAGCCGGCGGGCGTGGTCACCACCAACCGCGATCCGGAAGGCCGCAAGACCGTCTTCGACGTGCTGCCTGCCGACTTGCCGCGGCTGATGACCATCGGCCGCCTCGACATCAACACGGAAGGCTTGCTGCTGCTGACCAATGACGGCGGGCTGTCGCGGGTGCTCGAATTGCCGGCCACCGGCTGGCTGCGGCGCTATCGCGTGCGCGTCCACGGCAAGGTCGAGGAGAGCGCGCTGGCCGCCTTGCGCGATGGTATTGCCGTCGACGGCGTCTTCTACGGCTCGGTCGAGGCCTCGCTCGATCGAGAGCAGGGCAGCAACGCCTGGCTGACGATCGGCCTGCGCGAAGGCAAGAACCGCGAGGTGAAGAACATTCTCGGCGCGCTCGGGCTGGACGTGACGCGGCTGATCCGCATCTCCTACGGGCCGTTCCAGCTCGAGGATCTGCCCGAGGGCCATGTTCTGGAGATCAAGGGTCGCGTGCTGCGCGACCAGCTCGGCGAACGGCTGATCGAGGAATCCGGCGCCAATTTCGACGCCGAGATCCAAAAACCATTCTCCAACAAGCCGGTGCGGCGGAGCGAACCGCGCCGCGATGAAGGCGAGCGGCCGAGATTCACACGTGAGGGCGACCGCCGTCCGATCGGCGAGGGTGGGCTGATCAAGGCCCGCAAGCGCCGCGAAGGCAGCCGCGACGAGGCGCTGAGCAAGCTTTCGACGCGACCCGAAAGGGCGTTCGGCGAGCGCGGCCCCAAATCCGGCTTCGACAAGTCCGAGCGCGGCTTCGGCAAGTCCGAACGCGGCGGCTTCGGCGGCAAGCCGGGCAAGAAGGGCGAGCCGCGGCCGATCGAGCCGCCCGGCCAGCGCAAGGCCAATGTCTGGATGGCGCCCGGCGCGCGCCCGATCGGCAAAGGCAGGGCGGAGGCCGACGCCGCCAAGGCCGCTGAGGCGAAGGCGCGCAAGGCATCGTTCAAACCCAGCGGCAAGGGCAAGCCGTTCGGCAAGCCAAGAGGCGACCGACCCGAGGGAAGCGGTGGCGACAAGCACGAAGGCAGAGGGCCACGTGGTCCGAAGGGGCCGAGGGGCGGCAATGCGGATCGTCGGCGGTGAGTTTCGCGGGCGCCCTTTGGCGACGCCCCGTTCGAATGCCATCCGCCCGACCACCGACCGTACCCGCGAGGCGGTGTTCAATGTGCTCGCGCATCGCTACGCCGAAAAGCTCGAAGGCGGCCGCGTGCTCGATCTCTTCGCCGGCACCGGCGCGCTCGGGCTGGAGGCGCTGTCGCGCGGCGCCTCCTACTGCGTCTTCATCGAGGAATCGGCGGAAGGGCGCGGCCTGATCCGCGACAATGTCGAGGCCTTCGGGCTCACCGGCCGGACGAAAATCTTCCGCCGCGACGCCACCCATCTCGGCGAGGCCGGCACGCTTTCGCCTTTCGGCCTGGTCTTCGCCGACCCGCCCTATGGCAAGGGTCTCGGCGAGCGCGCTTTGCGCTCGGCAAAAGCCGGCGGCTGGCTTTCGCCGGGCGCGCTCTGCGTGGTCGAGGAGGCGGCGTCCGCGCCGTTCGAGCCGGGCGCGGATTTTTCCGTGGTGGACGAGCGCGGCTATGGCGATACCGTCATCCGGTTTATCGAGGCGAGGTGAGGGGCGGATTTTCCCTTCCCCTTGTGGGAGAAGGTGGCCGAGCGAAGCTCGGACGGATGAGGGGTGTTGGACGGATCGCTGCCTTGCAGATACAAGCAGTTGAAGCGATTGTATTTTAGGCGCCTCATTTCTTCCAGCACCCCTCATCCGTCTCGGCGCTCACGCGCCGATCCACCTTCTCCCACAAGGGGCTAGCGTGCGCACACATTTGCTTCGTGGTGTGGTCAAGTGTGAAGAAGCGAAGTCG
>NZ_JAVIJB010000129.1:0-872 GCF_033977165.1 Mesorhizobium captivum | reverse complement strand
CTGCGAGCGCTTCAGATGCCTGATCGAGGTGGTGGCGGCGGCCGCGATCGCCGGCGGCAGCGCGGTGGTGAAGATGAAGCCCGGCGCATAGGAGCGCACGGCGTCGATCACCGCACTTGTGCCGGTGATATAGCCGCCGAGCGTCCCGAAGGCTTTTGCAAGCGTGCCTTCGATGATGTCGATGCGGTCGGCCAGCCCTTCACGCTCGGTGATGCCGCCGCCGCGCGCACCGTACATGCCCACGGCATGCACCTCGTCGATATAGGTCATGGCGTTGTAGCGCTCGGCGAGCTCGACGATCTGCTTGATCGGGGCGATGTCGCCATCCATCGAATAGACGCTTTCGAAGACGATCAGCTTGGCGCGCTCGCGGCCGGCGGCCTGAAGCAAGCTTTCCAGATGCGCGACGTCGTTGTGGCGGAAGATCTTCTTCTCGGCGCCGGAGCGGCGCACGCCCTCGATCATCGAGGCGTGGTTCAGCTCGTCCGAGATGATCAGGCAGTTGGGCAAGAGCCTGGCGATGGTCGAGATCGAGGCCTCGTTGGAGACGAAGCCGGAGGTGAAGACCAGCGCTGCTTCCTTGTCGTGCAGGTCGGCGAGCTCATGCTCGAGCTCGACCAGCGGGTTGGACGTGCCGGAGATGTTGCGGGTGCCGCCGGCGCCAGACCCCATCTTGCCCGCCGCGGTCTGGAAGGCGGCAATCACGTCCGGGTTCTGGCCCATGCCGAGATAGTCGTTGGAGCACCAGACGGTGATTTCCTGGGCGCGGCCGTTGGACCGCCAGATGGCGCGCGGGAACTTGCCCACCATGCGCTCGAGGTCGGCGAAAACGCGGTAGCGCCGCTCCGCATGGAGCTGGTCGATCGCGTCTT
>NZ_JAVIJB010000128.1:0-879 GCF_033977165.1 Mesorhizobium captivum | reverse complement strand
CGGCGCACGCGCGATCGCCCGCCCTGGATCTGGCTCCTGCGGTTGAGCTTGCCGCTCTTGTTGTCGAATGGGGCAAGGCCGGCGAGCGCGGCGATCGACTTGGGCGAGCGCTGGCCGAGCTCGGGCAGGTGCGCCAGCAAAGAGAGCGCGCCGACCTTGGAGACGCCGGGCACGGAGACCATCAGCGCGTGGTCGCGAGCGGTGTCCTGGTTTTGACGAATGACGTTGGCAATCAGGCTCTCGAGCGCCTTGATGCGTGTGTCGAAGTGGGCGATCGTTTCTTCAAGGCTGGTGATGACGATCGCCTCGAAGGCGTCGGCGAGGTGCTTCTTCGCCGTTGTCCGCATATCGACCAGGTGATCGCGGTGGCGGGCAAGCGATTGAAGCCGCTCGCCTTGTTCGCACGGCGCCGGCTCGGCTTCAGGCTGGTAGCGGCGGCCATAGCCGCTCAGCATCCTGGCGTCGAGACGATCGGTCTTGGCGCGCCGTCTCGTCGATTTCGCATAGTGGTGGGTGTGCGCCGGGTTGTGCCGCGAGAACGCAATGCCGGCCTTGGCCAGCGCGTGGCGCAGCAGCCGGTCATGGACGCCCGTCGCCTCCATGACGACGAAGTCTCGGCCGGGACAAAGGCCCGCCACATAGGCAGCGATCGCATCGGCCCGGTTGGCAATTTGCCGAAAACGGCCGCTTGTCTCATCAAAAAAGTCGAGCCACTGCTTGGAGATGTCGCAGCCGACATAGTTCTGCATTATCATGTCCCACGCCTCTTCCTGTGGTGCGGGGTCTGCTTGGTACAGCCCCGTGCAACTGTTCAGGTTGATGGTTCACCGGTGGGAAGGGACCGGGCCATGCCACGGCCTGTCCGAAAGGACGACCAGG
>NZ_JAVIJB010000127.1:0-896 GCF_033977165.1 Mesorhizobium captivum | reverse complement strand
GTGCTCAGCCCCGGCGATAAGGTGCTGATGTCGCGCTTCGGCCAGTTCTCGCATCTGTGGGTCGACATGGCCGAGCGTCTCGGCTTCGAGGTCGACGTCATCGACTGCCAATGGGGAACGGGCGTGCCGCTGGATATCTACGCCGAGAAGCTGCATGCGGACAAAGCCCACCGCATCAAGGCGGTGTTCTGCACCCAGAACGAGACCGCGACCGGCGTGACCAGCGATGTCGCCGGCTGCCGCGCCGCGCTCGACGCGGCGAACCACCCAGCACTCCTCTTTGTCGACGGCGTGTCGTCGATCGGCTCGATCGACTTCCGACAGGAGGAGTGGCGCGTCGACTGCGCCGTCAGCGGCTCGCAGAAGGGCTTCATGCTTCCGGCCGGCCTTGGCTTCCTGTCGGTCAGCCAGAAGGCGCTAGCCGCTTCCAAGACCGCCACCCACCGGCACTGCTACTTCTCCTTCGACGACATGATCCGCGCCAACGACACCGGCTACTTCCCCTACACGCCGGCCACGCAGTTGCTGCGCGGGTTGCGCGCCTCGCTCGACCTCATCGCCGAGGAAGGGCTGGAGACCATCTTCGCCCGTCACCATCGCCTGGCCGAGGGCGTGCGCAAGGCGGTCGACGCCTGGGGGCTGAAGCTGTGCGCCAAGCAGCGCAAATGGCACTCCGACACGGTCAGCGCCATCCTGGTGCCGGAAGGCATCGACAGCGCCGACGTCGTCAAGCGCGCCTACCAGAAATACAACACCTCTCTCGGCGGTGGTCTCAACAAGGTGGCCGGCAAGGTCTTCCGCATCGGCCATCTCGGCTGGCTGAACGAGGTGATGGTGCTTGGTTCCCTTGCCGCCGCCGAGCTTGCGCTGCTCGATTGCGGCGTCGACCTGGCGCC
>NZ_JAVIJB010000126.1:0-907 GCF_033977165.1 Mesorhizobium captivum | reverse complement strand
TCACCCCTGGCGGGATAAGCGGTTCAGCAGGACTCTGCCGCCCACGTTTCTCTTTCTTCAATATTCAATTGTCAAAGATCAGACATCGCAGACGCAATGTCTCGGCCCCTTTCGCTTTCGGCTTCGGGGCCCATCGAGTGTCGCTCACGCGGCTCTCTTGAATTTCGCAGAGGGCAGATTTAGAAGCGAACTTCTCGGTCGCCAGCGGCGCGCCGCCCTCGTTGGTGGGGCGTATATAGTCGGGGCCGTTCGGGGTGTCAACACCGATTTTCGAACTTTCTCAGCACGTCGCCGAGCGGGTTCCAGCGATGCGCTTTGCGTCCTTGTTTGATGCACGTCGCTGTCGCAAAACCGCCGTGAATTCTGGGCGACACGCATTAGCCGGCTGCTATATGGTGACTCCCTGAAGTTTATGTAGCCGTCGGCGTCGGTCGCTGCACTTTCGGGCGTGGCCGGGCTGATCTGCCGCCACGACTGGCAAGCTGACGAGCGGATCATCAGCTCAAAAGCCAGCATCATGTAGCGGCTGCTGGACAGCCGGTTCATCGTTCTGCTCAAGCGCCACAACCCCGGGTGAGACATCCAGGACGACGCCTGCGACATTGATCCGCCGCTTGATTCGTCATTGAGCCGCCCAACCAGGTTTGGCGAGTGCAGCTTTACCCAGAATGTTTGGGAAGGATAGGTGGACGAGCCGGTCTGGTTCGACCAAGGGGTGCCGTCCAGTTGCACTACCTGCGGGACGTGCCCCCCTCTGCATGTCGCTCCTAGGAGCTCGCTGGTGGCTTCGCATTCAAGCGCCACCACGAATCAAAACGGCCCGCACGAGGCGGGCCGTTTTGAGCGACCTGAGAGATAGGTGACGATTTGTACCGGACACATGGGTAACACTTTTCGGTTTTTGCCG
>NZ_JAVIJB010000125.1:0-931 GCF_033977165.1 Mesorhizobium captivum | reverse complement strand
CTGGCGTTCCAAGCAGCTGGATTCCGTATGCCTTACGCGCCGCCGGTCTAACGTACTCGCGTCGTCATACCGTTCGCACGTCAGTTCAGCCGGCCATTGTCCCTTGGCTAAAAGCAACGGTTTGCTCCGGCGGCTCTCAGATTCTGCTCAGCTCTCATGGCGCGTCAGTTTGTTGTCAGGTCAGCCAGGCTACGTTCCGCCTCAAGCGAGCAATGGTTGTTAGGTGATGTTGAAGGTGATTGCGACCTCCCGACTGCGAGCGAAAGGTATTCGAGCGTCGGCCCGGCCAAGGGCCTGCTCGATTTACCGATCGGACAAGGTGCTTCCTTCAGAGCTCCCGGGCTCGGTGCCCTAGGCGCGCTTTGGGGTTCCTGAGCGACGACCATGTTGGCTCGCCTGTCGTTGCTCCACACACTTTAGGCAATGCGTTGTTGCCTGGATCGGAGACGAAACATGACCAACATCGGCCGGACGGGAAGATCGCGCATCGGAGGCACTCCAGCCGGTGGCGCCCCGGACGGCAGGTCCCGCGCCGCATCAGGTCACGCCGCGGCAGAAGGTGGAAACGCGTTCAACTCGATTGTCGAGCGGACGCACCGCGAGCCGCAGGCTAGCGAAGCTTCCTCCAGCCGCGTCGCAGGCCGCGGTGATGATACCCCGCAGGACCGGTCCGCGCGCGTCCCCGTTGGTCAACCACGACTTTTCGCTTCCGCATTGCGCGGAACGGGCATGGCGCGGCGCCGTTTTCCTTTGGCACCAGAAGGTGAAGCAAGCCAGGAAGAAAGCGCTTTGCGTTCTGACGGTGAGCCGGGACGCGGTGATCATGCAAGCGAAAGTTCTTACGCTCCGGTCCTGTCGCATCGACAAACCACGTCCGATAGGAACGCAGGGCCAGGAGAGCGACGTGCCGACGATGGCGTAGAAACCAACA
>NZ_JAVIJB010000124.1:0-962 GCF_033977165.1 Mesorhizobium captivum | reverse complement strand
TCCTTGCCGAGGTCCTCCTTCTTGACGCCGCCGTTCATCTTCATGGCGCGCACGGTGGCGACGATGACGGCCGCGGCCGGGTGGAGTCCGGCCTTGCGGCACTTGATGTCGAAGAACTTTTCGGCCCCGAGGTCGGCGCCGAAGCCGGCTTCGGTGACGACGTAGTCGGCAAGCTTCAGCGCCGTCGTGGTGGCGACGACCGAGTTGCAGCCATGCGCGATGTTGGCGAACGGGCCGCCATGCACGAAGGCCGGGTTGTTCTCCAGCGTCTGCACCAGGTTGGGCTGGATGGCGTCCTTCAAGAGCACCGCCATGGCGCCGTCGGCCTTGAGGTCGCGGGCATAGACCGGCGACTTGTCGCGGCGGTAGGCGACGATGATGTCGCCGAGGCGCTTCTCGAGGTCCTTGAGGTCGGTGGCGAGGCACAGGATCGCCATCACTTCCGAGGCGACGGTGATGTCGAAGCCGGCTTCGCGCGGAAAACCGTTGGCGACGCCGCCCAGCGAGCAGATGATCTCGCGCAGCGCCCGGTCGTTCATGTCCATGACACGGCGCCAGGCAACGCGGCGGATGTCGATGCCGAGCTCATTGCCCCAGTAGATGTGGTTGTCGATCAGCGCCGAAAGCAGGTTATGGGCGGTGGTGATGGCGTGGAAGTCGCCGGTGAAGTGGAGGTTCATGTCATCCATCGGCACGACCTGGGCCAGGCCGCCGCCGGCGGCGCCGCCCTTCATGCCGAAATTCGGGCCGAGCGAGGCTTCGCGGATGCACACGACCGCCTTCTTGCCGATGCGGTTCAAACCGTCGCCGAGGCCGACCGTGGTGGTCGTCTTGCCTTCGCCGGCCGGCGTCGGGTTGATGGCGGTGACCAGGATCAGCTTGCCGTCCTTGTTGCCCTTCACCGATTTGATGAACTCGGCCGAGATCTTCGCCTTGTCGTGGCCGTAGGGCAAAAGGTGCTC
>NZ_JAVIJB010000123.1:0-993 GCF_033977165.1 Mesorhizobium captivum | reverse complement strand
AGCCAACAATGCGCTGGGCTTGGCAGCCCATGGGCAAGCGGCCCCGCGCGAGCAGCCAAGCGGCCCGGCGATAGGAACTGCCCAGAGCGCCTCACCCGTCGCCTTCTCGCCCATCCCCATGTCCCCGAGCGACCCGGCCTGGGACGTGTTGCGAGCTTTCCATGAAGAAGAGGCCGCACAGCGTGGCGCGCCAATGGCTACCAATGTGCCGCAGTTCCATCAGACGACATCGCTGCCGCCAGAATTGGCCCCCGTGCCGCCCCCATCCTCGCCTGCTCAAAGTGCCGGCTCGTCCTCGACCTTCGCCGGCCTTGAACCACTGTCACCCACACCTTATCGGCGTCCGGATTTTGATCTGAATGCGCTCACGCCCGGGCAACTGGCTGAGGAGAGTAGCGGCTCGGGCCATTGGACCGCAGTTGATGGCTCGGCAATTGCCCAGCCCGGCTCGTCACGTAGATCATCGCAGATCTATGCCGGTCTTGATGACATCGTCGACTTGCACGACGATGCCGGCTCCGCGCCGCGGTCGCACGCTGTCAGGTCGAGATCGATTGCCGGGCCATCGCCCTCATCGAGCGTGCCTGGCGAAGGTTCGTTGAGCGCTGCACATGGCAGGCACCCGGAGCTCGGGCCACAGCTTGGCTCGCGGGAGCAGGCCGATTTGGGGGTAAGGCCTGCCGCCTCGCCGGAAAGTTACGATCAGTCGCAGCTTTGGCAGGAGGTGGACCAAGCCGAAAGGCAAAGACCTGCCAGTCGGGACCGCCCCTGGTCAGAGTGGTCGCCGCAGTCGGATCAAGACATGGGGCCAGCTCGGCGGTCCGCGTCAGCTCGCTCGTCTGATATCTACCGCAGTCTTGACTCCCTGGTCGATTTGCCGTCCACACCGGCCGAGCTGCGTGATGATGCTCACTCTACGCCATTTCCAGGTACAGCCTCCGACGCTCAGGTTGAGGCGCTCGATCCGCGAGCCTTGTCTCACGACCGCAGCGG
>NZ_JAVIJB010000122.1:0-1013 GCF_033977165.1 Mesorhizobium captivum | reverse complement strand
CTCGTCTGCGAGGTCTCCGTCCTCAGACATCTACCGCGGTCTTGACCCTCTGGTTGATTTGCCCTCCCTCCCCTCGTCTGCGAGGTCTCCGTCATCAGACATCTACCGCGGTCTTGACCCTCTGGTTGATTTGCCCTCCACCCCGCACGAGTTGCGTGACGATGCTCACTATGCACCGGCGTTTCCGAGCACATCGGCGGATGCTCAGATAGCGGCGTTGAATCAGACAGCCTCGTTCCACGGCCACGGTGGGCTAGAGCTCGGCGCCAGGGATTGGCTGAGCGACGAGCATATCGCGGCGGATTACATGCTTCTGATTCAGGATCTGCAGCGGGACAATCCGGATCTCGCCTCCCGGACGCGGCTCGTGGATCCGCTCATAGCCCACTATCATCTGCGCTTGGGCTCCCAGAGCGTGGCCACGCGCGCCTTCCAGCACATTGTCCATGATCACGATGGTAATGACACAGCCGACTTCCTGTTCCTGCCAGTGAGCGATGCCAGTGCTTCGGATCCCAATCGCCGCGGCAGCCATTGGTCGCTGCTGCTCGTTGATCGTCGCGAACGGGCAAGGCCGGCTGCCTATCATTACGATTCCGCCGTGGGATACAACGACGGGCCTGCAGCACTGCTCGCACAACGGCTGGGCGCTCGTCTGGAGCTAGCCCGCATGACCCAGCAGAGCAACGGCTATGATTGCGGTGTCTTTGTGCTGGACGGGACGCGGGCATTGGTTAGGGGCCTGGCGCAAAGAGGACGGTCAGGCGTGCTGCACCTCGACAACCTCGTTGTCGATCGGCTGGCACTGCAAACCCGACTGAGGCGCTGACTGGGGTGGCTGCTGATAGAGCTGGCTGGAGCGGAACTGGGCGACATCAGCACTCCTTATGCGGGGCCCTGACCGAGGGAGCGACGATGACATGCCTCCGCTTGCGAATCGGCCAGCCAGCCGGTCGGCATGCGCGCTCTGGCCTGGATCGGAGGTGGAACATGACGGACATGGACGAGCGGCG
>NZ_JAVIJB010000121.1:0-1029 GCF_033977165.1 Mesorhizobium captivum | reverse complement strand
GCGCTGCGTGTTGTAAACGGTATCGATGAAAGCGCCGATGCGCCTGCGGGCATCATCTGCATCCTTACAGGCGAGATCTTGCACCTCTTCCTGCTTCAGCGTTTTCATGAAGCTTTCCGCCTTCGCGTTGTCGTAAGGATTTCCGACGCGGCTCATGCTCGCCTGGATGCCATGGAGATGCAGAAGTTCAGAGTAGGCCCCGCAGGCGTATTGAACGCCGCGATCGGAATGGTGCACGAGACCCCCTGGAGCAGGCTGGCGATCGGTGATGGCCATCTCGAGGGCCTCAATGGCAAGGCTTGCTCTGAGATGCGTATCCAACGCCCATCCGACCGCCCTGCGGCTAAACGCGTCAAGCACAACGGCAAGGAAAGCAAACTCCTCAGCCAGATGCAGGAAGGTGATATCGGCAACCCATAGCTGGTTGACCCCAGTAAGGATCATGCCCCTGGCAAGGTTCGGCACGACTTGCCAACCATGCCTCGAGTTCGTCGTTGTAGGCACAAAGGGTCGCGTGCGCAGGCACAGCAGATTGTCTTCACGCATGATGCGTAGAACGCACTTGTGATTGACTTGCCACCCCTCCCGACGCAACAGGGCTCCGATCCGGCGGTAGCCGTAGTGCGCGTTGGCGAGAGCCATCTTTTGAATGAGACCCCGCAAACCTGTCTCGGCCCGACGCGGGGCCGAGTCTAGCCAGTGACGATAGTAGCTCGCGCGGCTGACGCCAGCGAGCCAGCACATTCGATCGATGTTGAAGTCGCCTTGCGACAGGCCGGTCGTCATCTTTTCGATGACTTTGAAGATCCCGTTTCGCCAGGAGCGCTGCTCCGGCGCTGATCTTCCTCGAAGTGCCGCAAGGCTTCGCGAAAAAAATCGAGATCAAGCTGCTGTTGCCCGACTTTCTGCTCCAATTCCCTGATCCGGCGCCTGGCCTTGGTCAGTGCCTTTTCCTGAGGCGTCGGCAGATCGACTGAATTCTGCAGCTGCGCGGCCCCGTCTAGTCCTGCTGTCGATCTGGCCGGCCGG
>NZ_JAVIJB010000120.1:0-1039 GCF_033977165.1 Mesorhizobium captivum | reverse complement strand
TGCCCTTTGCTCCACCAGCTCACT
The DNA here is from genome assembly GCF_033977165.1 of Mesorhizobium captivum. Lineage (NCBI taxonomy): Bacteria > Pseudomonadati > Pseudomonadota > Alphaproteobacteria > Hyphomicrobiales > Phyllobacteriaceae > Mesorhizobium > Mesorhizobium captivum. Next base: position 1,015 of record NZ_JAVIJB010000120.1, on the reverse strand, counting down.
CACCTGCGCAGAGTTTTGACCAGGACGAGCTCTTTGCCGCCGCGGATCGCGCCGGGCCGTTTGCGGCTGCAAGTTTCGCTTCGCAGTTCTGGCAGGATGCGGAGCGGGTGGTCCACTCACCCGCGCAAAGTGTCGATCAGCCGCGGAGCCGCGCAGCGATTGGGGTCGGTTACGAAGCTTCGAGTTCCATGCCGCCGCGGGTCAACCCGCCCGCCACGGGCTTTGGAAGCGCACCCGATGGCGTGAACTTCGCTCACGTCGTCACGGACGCATATCGGCCTGCGGCCAGTCAACAGGGCGATTTGACCGGCGCGCGCCATACAATGCCGGCCGCGGCGCCGCACCAGGCTGCCGTCGTTCAGCGAACGCGCCGCCGCAAGCGCGGCCGCGAGCATCCGGACGAGGCGCTTTTTGCCGCCTACCGTGCCGAGGTGGCTAAAACAGCCAAGGTGAGTGAAAGCTCGATCACTGGCGATATAGTGGCGCTGCGCAAGTTCAGCACATGGCTTGACGAGAACCATCGGACCCAGATCGCCGGCCGGATTGAGGACCCGGGGTTGGACGCACTGGCGAAGAACTTTGTGGGCAACAATGTCGTACTACTGAGCGACACCAAAGTGGCATTGGGAAGGCTCCGGCAGCATTCTGCCGGACAGCCTGTGACGGCTGTTTCGACTGTTCGACCCGGCACGAAGGACGATGAGGAACTCTTCGCCCAATACCGGGCAAAAGCCGTGGCCCGCATCAAAGCACGAACCTTGGGGGGCGATCTAGCGGCGCTGCGCAAGTTCAGCAAATGGCTTGCCGAGAACCACCAGAGCCAAATCCACGGTCGGATTGAGGACGAGCAGTTGGACGGCCTGGCGAAGAACTTTGCGGGCAACGATGCCGTACTACTGAGCGACATCAACGTGGCATTGGGAAGGCTGCGGCAAGCCTATGCCGGACAGACTGTCACAACAGCTAAAACTCGCCCCGTCAACGAAGAGAACCAGGTGATCGAAGATGCATGTCG